>CAIMVD010000205.1 GCA_903844815.1 uncultured Bacteroidota bacterium
AAACGCACAGGGAGCACCTCTTGTACTGATTGATGGAAACGAGGCAAGTTTTGAAGATTTGATCTATCTGCCAATTTCAGACATTGACAGGATAGATGTGCTTAAACAAGTTGCAACAACAAGCGTTTTTGGCATGAGAGGTGGAAGCGGAGTTATAAACCTCATTACCAGGGCAGGAGGTCCGGCATATATACCTGTAGATTACTCACTGAATACCAGGATTTCGGGGTATAGTGCTTCACGTATTTTCTATTCTCCGCAACATCATGACAATTCAAACTCAGACTATAACCCTGATCTGAGATCAACTCTTCTGTGGAAACCTGATATTAACCTGGTGGGAAATGAAGAAGTAAATATAAAATATTACAATGGAGATAATCCATCAGTAATCAGGATCGGTGCAGAGGGCATTACTTCAACAGGGATACCGGTGACAGGAACGGCAGAATATGAAATAAGATAGTTAATTCCGCTATTCTGACTATTTCAATTAAATCACAACTAAGATTATTCCAGTAATAAAAAAGAATAGAAAAATTTCACTTGAGAATCGCCGCTTCTTCCCCTCGCCCTAATAAAAATGAAATGTCATTCCGAACGAATCCGCCGTAAATAATTCCCGATCAACATGATGATTAGTTTAAGGCGGAGTAGTGAGGAACCGAGTACCGCCCCAGCGGGACGAGCTCACCGAAGGTAATCTTATGCTTCATTGTAAATCACTCTGAATCCTGCCACCTTTTCCAAAGTTAATAATTGTTAATTCAGATCGTAAGGATATGTTCAATAGCAATTTTCCATACTTTTGAATCTTACCACAGGTATTAACCAAACTTAATTTAACTATGAAAATCAAAAAGTTCTATTCAGGACTGTTCCTGCTGATGTTTCTGCCGTTTATCCTTTCTGCCCAGAAGGAAAACCTCGATCTGGGAATGGTCTACAAGATCAAGCAGGAAGGATCACGTGGATCATCAATTGAAGATATTGCCTTCGGGTTAACCGACCTTGCAGGTCCGAGACTGACCGGCTCGACTGGTGGCGCCAATGCCAACGAATGGGCAAAGAAAAAAATGGAAGAGATAGGTCTTCAGAATGTAAGGATCGAAGAAGCACGTGATTTTACACGCGGCGGATGGGATAATATGAAAGCCTATACTGCAATGACCGAACCATATTATTCAAACTTCGCATGTAATCCGGTTGCATGGACAGGAAGTACGAATGGTCTTGTAAAAGGCGAAGTGGTTCTTGTGAGTGCCCAGACTGAAGCTGATCTGGAGAAATACAAGGGGAAACTTGCAGGCAAGATCGTGCTTTTGCCAACCACTGCCACTTATCAGGTAAGCTTTGAGGCATTGGCAACAAGGTATACCGATGAGGAACTCAAAAATCTTGCAATGGCACAATCAGGAGGCCAGGGAGGAAGACCTCCAATGGACTTTACTGCCATGATGGCTCAGAGGGCGCTAAGGACAAAGATCACAGCAATGCTTAAAACTGAAGGTGTTGCATTAATCATAAATAACTCAGGAAACTTTAATGTTCCTCGTTCAACAGGCGCTAATTACAAGGCTGGTGATCCCGAACCAATTACCGAAGTTAACCTTCCTCTCGAAGCAGCAGGAAGAATGGAACGTCTTCTTAAACGCAATATTCCTGTTAAGATGGAGGTTGAGATCCAGAACAGGTTTGTTCCTGCAAATAAGGTTTATAACGTAATCGGCGAAATTCCGGGCACAGACAAGCTCCTGAAAAATGAAGTTGTCCTCCTCGGCGGACATATCGATTCATGGCACGGGAGTACAGGCGCTGCCGATAATGCTTCAGGTTGCATCGTGATGCTCGAGGCTGTAAGAATACTTAAAACACTTGAAGCTGCGCCCAAAAGGACAATCAGGGTTGCTCTATGGGGCGGTGAAGAACAGGGCCTTAACGGCTCACGCGGATATGTTGAGAAATACCTTATGGATGCCACTACCCGCACGCATAAACCTGATTGGGATAAATTTGCTGCATATTTTAATATGGACAATGGCACAGGAAAATATCGTGGTATCTATATCCAGTCTAATGAGCTTGTAAGGGATATCTTCGCTGAATGGCTCAAACCATTTGCCGATATGGGTTGTTCTACTGTTACTATAAGGAATACAAGCGGAACCGACCACCTTTCATTTGACGGGGCAGGACTACCCGGCTTCCAGTTCATTCAGGACGAAATAGAGTACGACCGTGGCTATCATACCGTTATGGATACCTATGAAAGATTGTTAATGCCCGACCTAAGGCAGAATGCAATAATCTCGGCCTCATTTGCATGGTTTGCAGCCCAGAGAGATGCAAAACTTCCCGGCAAGCCAGCTATGAAACAGGCTCCGGGTCAGCAGAGACCAGGAGGTTTTTAATATTTTTCTAAAAAGAGGCTTTATAAAAGTCCTCTTTTTTTTTTTCACAAGCACCGGAAACTGGGTTGATGCTCATGGCATAAAATTTGAGGTACAATTACAAACCATTCCACCATGAAAAAGATAATTTCCTCAGTTATACTACTCCTTATGGTTTTCGTAAACTGTAAGAAAATTGAAATTGATACTCCTGATTGCATTACTGACCTGATTGCAAATACTGAGCATAATGTTTTTATGTGTGAGACCGGGGCAAGTGTTGATGAATACCTGTTTCAGGGCAACCTGGTTTATGTAATCGAACCCGGGAATTGCGGGGATGATATGCTAGCCCCTGTATTTGATTCTAACTGTAAAATGATCGGCGCCCTGGGTGGTTTTGCCGGCAACATTTTAATCAACGACGTCCGATTCGATAAATATGCAGTTTTCCAGCGTAAAATCTGGAAAAACTAGTGACAAAAACTCCAAGCTATTTCGATAACTATTACCTGATTAGCCTGATTCCTTCTTATTCCGGCTCCCACACCATGTCAGTATCAACAGGATAAGAAGGCCTGTGTATATTTTTATATGGCAAAGTTGGAATGTCAAGATTGCAAAACCCCGATGTCAGGGCCATTAAATGAACTTTAGCAATGTCGCGCAGTTCAGGGAACAGGTAACCAAGTTTTACAACAACAATTCTATAATCAAGTGGGTTTAAACCAGCCTCATTGAAATCCCTTAATTCAGTGAAGGAACGACGTGTTTTTAAGATCACGGTTTTCACACCTTCTGTTTCAATAACTGCTACTCCCCTGTCGGTATTCATTACCGAATCGGTTGAGATAAATATTACTTTAGCATCAATTGGGAGTGGCTTTCCAAAGACATTATCAATCCTTCCGCCTAAATCAAGAGTGATCTTCTTCCCAATACCTGCATTAATACAGGCCTTTAATGCCTCGGGATCCACAATGCCAGCCATAAGGACATTTTTACTCTTGTGCTTCAGCAATGCCTCTAAAACCTGAGTATTGTCGCCCGGAGCACCGGCAGTAGTATTATCGCCTGAATCAGAAATAAAGACCGTCGTGTCAGTGCATTCACCGGCCTTAACTATCATATCATCAATAGAACCGGAGGGCACATCAAGTTCAAGCTTCTTCCTGCTGTCCCAGATTTCTTTCGCCAGACGAACGGCTTCTTTCCTGGCCTGTACGCTGAATTTCTCATCCTTTGCTACTACAAAAACCCTCATTGCGGAACGGGGCAGATCAGCCCAGCAGTAACCTGCAAAAATTGAAGCATCCAGGAGCCCTTCAATTTTTGAGATGTCGGGGATCTGTACATAAATCGAATGCAGTGGTTCTACCTCGGTGATACTTTTTTCACCTGGTACCAGTATTGGGATAACAACAGTTTCTATATCAGGCTTCCAACCATTTTTTAAGGCATCAACGAGCATTTGTGCAGCCCTGCTCCTTGTTTCTGCTCCGTCTCTGTGAGGCGCTGTGCGATAGGCAGTCAGCAAATCAATATTCTCAACAAACTCCGGCGATGGATTACCATGCAGGTCAAAACTACCTGATATAAGCACTTCCTCACCAACGATTGCTCTTATTTCCTTTATCAGTGTTGCCTGTGCATCGTCATAACCCTCAACGTGCAGGGCGCCATGCATATCCATATAAATTCCATCAAGCTTTCCTGCATTTTTAAGATCTTCAATTATCTCATTCTTAAAATGTTCGAAAGCCTGACGTTCTACTACACCACCTGGCTGGGCATGGGCATGAAGAGTTGGGATGATCTCGATACCTGCATTTTTGAAAATCCCGGCCCATTTTTGGTCTTTAAGTACTTCAGGCCCGCGCAAAACCAGAAATTCTGATTCCTTAGTCAGGAAAGTAGCAAAGGTGTTTGATTCATGACTTATTCCCAGAGTAAGCACTCTCTTCTGCTTATTTTCAGTTTTACACGCAAAAAGTAAAAACAGCAATAATCCTGTCAGAAAAATTGTGAGCCGTTTCATAATAAATAATTAGGGTTTAAAACTTGGTACAAGTGGTTGGTAAAGAAAACAAAGAGTTATTTGCTATACAAACAAATTTATCGATTTTATTCCAGAATATCCATATGGTTCATCAATAAACTAAAAACCCTGACCTACAGCGTCGGTCAGGGTTCTATCCATGCAACATAGTTTGGCAGATCCTGCTGAGTATGGTTATCTAAGGATTTGGTTGAGTGAAGGACTCCTTATATTTTAATTATTTTAAATTCTGTTGAGATATGGTATTATAGCATGGGTATTTCCTATGAATCTCAGAAATTACTGCCTGATTATTTTCACGGATTTGGATGTGAGGAATATGAATAAATATTACATAAAAGTTGCAGACAACTGGCTTCTACAGGCTCAGCCACCGTTGGAATCGTTGGTAATAATGTGGCTTCGACAAGCTCAGCCACCGGATTTCCAGATGTGCATTCCTACTTGTCTCCGTTGCCTGAGCCTGTAGAAGGCACCGTGTCACCTGAGCCTTTCTAAGGGAAATCTCTGCTATTTTGCGTATACTTCTTAAATATTTCCCTTAATTTATCTATGTTACCTATTTGGCAGCATGCTTATATAGAAAATGGAAAGTTCATATTTCAATTTTCTCAATATTTTTCAATAATTTACGGCAGATAATTACAATCCGGAGATTGCCAATCCCGGAAACAGGATTATTCGTGAGAGAAGAAACAAGCAATAGGTAATCAGCAAACAGGATGTCATTAACAGTCAATTAGTAAAATATGAAACAGAAAATTTACCAGGTCGATGCTTTTACTAATCAGGTTTTTTCAGGAAACCCGGCCGCGGTTTGTCCGCTTGAAACCTGGTTGAGCGATGAATTAATGCAAAAAATTGCTGCCGAAAACAACCTTTCCGAAACAGTTTTTTACGTTAAAGATGGCGATAAATACCAGATTCGATGGTTCACACCGGAGGTTGAAGTAGACCTCTGCGGACATGCAACTTTGGCTGCTGCATATGTGCTTTTTAATTGTGAAAATCAAAAGAGATCTCTTATCGAGTTTTTTTCACATCGAAGTGGCTGGCTGTCAGTAACAAAAAATGAAGATTTGTATACGCTGGATTTCCCGGTTGACAATTATCTTCCGGTTGAGCTGTCAAAGAATATTATTGAGTGTTTTGACCTGCTGCCCAAACTTGCATATAAGGGAAGGAGTGACCATATGATAGTTTTCAATAATGAAAGGGAAATTAGAAATCTTAATCCCGATTTTGAAAAGATTTCCAAACTCGACAGCAGGGGAGTAATCGTTACTGCCCGGGGAGAAAATAGCGATTTTGTCTCAAGGTTTTTCGGTCCGCAGGTAGGTATTCCTGAAGATCCGGTAACAGGTTCTGCCCATACAATTCTTACACCATACTGGGCTAAGGAACTGAACAAACAGGACCTCACTGCCATACAGCTTTCAAAACGCAGAGGCTATCTGAAATGCACTATGGCAGGGGAACGTGTACTCATCAGCGGTGAAGCCAGATTATATCTTATAGGAGAGTTACAGGGATGGTGAATGAAAGCCCTGTCAGGTGAAATCTTATTAGGAAAAATAGAAAGCGCCCCATCGCAGTGCGAAGCAGGAAAATCCTTCTGGTGTAACAAAAAGCTACTGATAATTACTCGGTTACATTAAAATTGCCATCCTTTGGCTTACCCTCTTTTATTTCATAGGCCATAAGCACGTTTCCATGCCTTACATACAAAACACCGTCGGCAATAACAGGATGTGCAAAATGCTCTTTGGCTCCCTTCTCTATCCTGAACTGGCTCACTTCTTCCATCGCGGCCCCGTTAATTTTAATCAGGCTAACACGCCCGTTATCAGAATAGCAATATAAATGATCATCTGCATAGATCAGACTGCCACGCAGATGGGGAAGTGTGGAAACAACATTTCCCGATTTCACGTCAATACACTTGAGTTTATTATCATCAGAAGTGCAGTAGACATATTGATTTATTATTATAAAACCACCTATTGCATTTTTGACTTTCCCATTTCGCCATATTTCATTAACAGAATTGCCATCAGGAGATACTTTTAGTTTAAAGGCACCTGTTCCCTTCTCAACACCCGACACATTATACAGGAATCCTTCGGAATAAACCGGAGTATTGCTGTACTCGCCCTCTAGTTTAACCGAATCTTCCTTAAATGACCAAAGCAAATCACCATTTCGGGCATCCACTCCCAACAGGTAATTGTGCGATACAGTTACCAAAACATTTCTCTCCTGAAGTTTTATCATAAAGGGAGAAACGTAAGAAGCAGGGTCGCTGAGGGCTTTCGATTTCCAGGCCTCTTTCCCCGAAAATCTGTCAAGAGCCACAATGCCTGCCTCCTCTCCACCCGGATAACAATACACATAATTCCCGTCCAACAGAAGCGATTCCGAAAACCCAAACATGTTTACTTTTCCTCCCAGATCCTTAACAATGTCAACAGTCCAGATTTCTTTTCCTGATCCTGCCTCCAAACATGCAATCCTCCCATTTCCCGACGACACATATACAAGATCATTATACACCGTGGGTGTCGACCGTGAACCGGGAAAACTACCGGAATAACCTTCTCCAAAAAACTCAGAACCATTCGGAGTCTTCCACAAAAGCTTCCCATTCAGATCAAAAGCAAAAACATGACTGATGCTGTCAATCTCACCATTTATAAATAGCTTTCCATCAGCAACAACGGGAGAGCCATAACCGTTTCCTATTCCTTCTGTCAGCCATAGCATTTTTGGACCTGAAGCAGGCCATATCTTAAGAAGATTCTGATCAGAATATATTCCGTCGCGATTTACACCACGCCATTGTGAAAGAGTTTGACTTTTAGCAGGAAAACATTCAGCAAATAGAAAAAAGAGGATTATTAAGCGACTATTTTTCATAGATAAGTATTTCAAGACTAAAGTATTTATTGGTTTGGAATCAAAAGTATATGGATTATTTACAAAATCAAATGGCCTTTGGCTTTTTTAATGATCTGTATTTCAGATACTTTAAAAAGAATTAACCTCTCTGTTTCATTTTTCTGTTCCTGAGCAAGGCAAAAGAGGAGTGGCTACAAAAAAAAGGAGCCCCGCCGAAGCAGAACAATTTCTGCCCGAGGGGCTCCACAAATTTCTCCGGAGTTACTAACCGCCGATTGTCTGGCTCTTGGTGTCGCTCTCTATCTCAATCTTCTTATCTACTTTTTTAACACTTCTGCCCTTATTGAATTTATATGAATATGTAAACTGAATGTAGTTGTTTAGACCTACGTTTACCAGGTTCCTCGATTTGTAAAAGGCAGTTTCGGTTTCTATCCTGTTTATCCTGATATCATGGGAAAATGGAAGGAGGTAGAAGATTCCAAACCCGTGATTCTTAAGCTGCTTTTGTACACCGGCTCCATAAATTGGATGTGTATAGGTCCTGCTCTGGGCATTCCTGTTTAGGCCTGTATACTGAAGGAAGATATAAGCAGTAGCTGTCTTCTTCTTATCGAGCTGGGCGAAAGCATAGCTTGTGATGCTGTATGAGAAATAGTCGACAGAAGGGATTGTTACAGATCCGCCGGTATATTCATTAAAGTGTCCCTTGAACACTCTGGCGTTGATGTTCACATACCAGAGCATTGCATTAACTCCACCTCCCGATTCATAACCACTCAGCAGGTTATATGGTTTCGAAAGTGTTGTAAGCGAATTGTTAACAGGAGAGGTGATAATACTGAAGTCTCTTCCTACCCTGTCGGAATAGTATTCCTGGTAAATGTATGGTGAGAAGAAGTTACTCCCGAAATTCCAGGTGTAAGTCATCTGCACCCGGTCGCGGTAGTCAGGCTTGAGATCAGGATTTCCCTGAGTAATCTCGTAATTCTGACCGATCTTGTAATAAGGATTCATATCGTAAATGCCAGGCCTGTTAATCCTCCGGTTATAAGTAAGTTTCAGGTTATGAGTGGCTGAAAACTTGTACTGAAGGTTCACCGATGGCAGGATGCATGAATAGTCGGGATGAGTGACAGAATCGGCCATTATATGGCTGTTCTCAATCCTCACCATACCCTGGGCCCCGAACTTTTTAAGATTAAAGGTCACACCTCCATATACTGAATTCCGGAGTTCACTGTAATCAAAGATATTGTCGTTGACCTCACCATCTATAGTAAACTGATATTTAAGATCCTGATAATAAAACTGGTATCCGGCTTCTATCTTAGTATTCATACCAATTGGATGTGCATAGTTAACCTTTACCGAAGAATAGTGCCGTTCGTTGAGGTTTTCCTCGAGACGTCCGTAAGTATTTAGAACAACATCACTCATAAAGGGATAACGTGTGTTGTTGAAGTTGCTGTTATCGAACGATTTGAATGTATAATAGCTGGCTTCGGTTGTAAATTCCTGTATCGGCTTCTTAAAACTCTTTTTATAAAACAGGGAGAAGGTGGTTTCGTCACTTTCAAGACCAGTAACTGTCTGTGAAATAATTGTGCCAACAGGTGTTCCGGAACTGCTGAGGAGGGTATTACCATCGACGAGGACATCCTGCGAAACCGGCTTATAGCTCAGGTTGAAGCTAAGGCTGTTCTTGCCATTAATGTAGTAGTCGAACCCTGTGTTTACCGAGCTTGCTGTTACACTTATACGACCAGGACCTGAAAGTTTGCTGGTCGAATCGTTCATTGAAAAGTAACTCTCATTTACGGTACTTAGATTAAGTTTCTGGGTCACAGTGTAGGCAGTTGCATAGAAGGTAATCTTCCCCATGGCATAGTCGAGGCTTCCTGTTAGTGTTGTTGTTGGTTTTCCGATAGGTTTAATGTTAAAGCTCGCATTGCCATTTATACCGTACCTGGCTTCCTTCTTCAATATTATATTTATGACACCGTCAATATTGCCTTCGTATTTTCCTGAAGGATTACTTATAACCTCCACTGATTCGATATCGCCGGGAAGAAGTTTTGCAAGGAATTCCTTATCGCGCTGCCTGCCATCGACCTGGATAATGAAGTTGCTGCTACCATTAAGTGTAACATTATTCTGGTAGTCGACATTAACCTGAGGGATCTTCTTCAGAATGTCGAATCCGTTGACTGAAGCCTTGGCAATTACAGTGGGTACAGCATATACTGTCCTGTCGACCATCTCTTTTCCCTTGATCCTTTCAGCGGTGACTGTAACTTCATTCAGGCTCTTTGTTGTCTCGGTAAGGAATATAGTGTCGGCTACAATTTCAGTAGCACCCTGCTCAACAACGACCTTTTTCATTGCGGTTTCATATCCCACAAAGCTAACCTTCAGATAGTAGGTTGCCGGCGCCAACTTTTCAAACTTATAAGCGCCGTCGGTAAGGGTTATCACACCTGTGACCATATTTGAATCGGGCATGGCAATTAGTCCTACAGAGGCAAATGGCACAGGTGATTTATCCGACTTCAGGCTTACTATACCCTTAACATTCTGTCCGTTAAGTACGACAGAGATAAAGAATAATAGAAGAATAAAATATTTTCTCATTTTAAAATTTGGAAATTATTTAAGTGTTTTTGTTCTGGCTTCCGAATTGATATCCATGGGGATCTGGAGCGACATTCCCTGAACGCTTACCGCCAGAGTTCCTGAAATGTGAGTCTTGGCTTTTTCATCGGCGACAAGGCCCGTATTTACATCTATGAGTATTGTCGACTTGCTGAGCCCCTTAATATCGTCGTAAGTTATTTTAGCTCCTCCCGACATCATTGGTTCTGCATTCAGGGCAGCTTTGATATCCGACTCAGCTGTTATTGCAGCCATACCCTGGTTAATAGCATCGAGGCGATATTCAGTTACAATGTCAAGCGACATTCCTCCGGCATTTGTCATTCGCGTATAATTCCATTTGTCGCCGGGAGCTACAGTTATCCCGGGCAGGTAGCCTGCAAAAGCCTCAACAAGAGTCTTAAGATTGTTGTAGCTTACCATGTTTACAATCTGGGTTTTGATTGCCGATCCAACAGGTCCGGTAAGAGTAATCCTGGAAGTATCTGAGGAAATCATGTCTGACAGCATCTTTCCGTTAAGGATTTCAATGACGCTTCCCTTTGAATCAATTTTTGCATAGAGGGCGTTTTTGCTTAGCCGGTTCATTACGCACGACATAATATCAGCCGTCTCGGCTGACGCAATATTACCTTCGTTTACAGAACTCATAAGAATGCTCTTTCCCATTGTATTAGTCTTTGAAATCATGGTGTCGACACGTACTTCCATTACCATAAAGTCGGGTGTCGAATCAACTACCTTGAATGTAGCAGAATTGCGTGTCTCAGATTCAACGGTCTGCTGATTCCCGTTAACTGTCTGTACTATTGTCTGTTCAGAAACAGAACTAAGCCTATAGACTTTATTTTTCTCCAGGTTCATCTTTAGGGTTACATTGTTTTGTGCCATGATCGAAAAAGCTGAAAGCACTGCGAAGCATGATAACAAAATTCTTTTCATAATCATTTTTTTAGGTTTTAGAATAAGGATCAAATTTACACCAACACTGAAAAAATTAAAATAGGATATCGGTAAACGGCTGAAAATGCCGGATGAATGGTAACTGTTGATTTCCGTTTACCGAATTGAGATGGTTTTGGAGAATCCTCCAGTTTTAACCAGATATGTTAGAACATATACCTTTACGTTTTCTTGCCGGGGATATGGAAAGCCTGTATCCATATCAATCAGCTCTTTTTAACTTTTCTCCACATCCTTCATCGAAAGCTGCACCCTTTTCCTCTCAATATCAACTCCTATTACCTTCACCATAACATGCTGGTGAAGCTTTACGACTGTTGACGGATCGGTGACATACGTTTTACTCAGGTTTGAAACATGAACAAGCCCGTCCTGTTTTATCCCAATATCGACAAATGCTCCGAATTTTGTAATATTTGTTACAATTCCGGGCACAACCATGCCCTCCGAGAGGTCTTCCATCTTGCGAATATCGGCAAAACTGAACTCCTTGATTTTTGAACGGGGATCACGGCCAGGCTTTGCAAGCTCCTCAATTATGTCTTTTAAAGTCGGAAGTCCCGTAACCGGTGTCACATATCGTTCCAGTTTAATCTCCTTACGTTTCGCATCGTTGATCATAAGCTCTTTAACTTCGCAACCAAGGTCTTTAGCCATCTTTTCTACAACATGATAGCTCTCAGGATGAACGGCACTGGCGTCAAGAGGATTCACTGCATTTCGTATCCTCAGGAATCCGGCACTCTGCTCAAAGGCCTTATCTCCCATTCTTTTCACTTTCAACAGTTCTTTCCGTTTAGAGAAGGGTCCGTTTTGAGTACGATAGTCAATTATATTCTGAGCCAGGGCAGGACCAAGTCCGGAAACATAATTTAAAAGATGCTTGCTGGCGGTGTTTACCTCCACTCCTACTGCATTCACGCAGCTCATAACTACATCATCGAGTGATTTCTGGAGCTTCTGCTGGTCGACATCATGCTGGTACTGGCCCACCCCGATCGACTTTGGATCTATTTTTACAAGTTCAGCAAGCGGGTCCATAAGTCGTCTTCCTATCGAAATTGCACCACGAACGGTTACATCATATTCAGGGAACTCATCGCGAGCCGTCTTTGAAGCGGAATATATAGATGCTCCGGCCTCGCTTACAATAAAGACCTGGATATCATTCTCAAACTTTACCCATTTTATGAATTCTTCCGTTTCGCGGCTTGCAGTGCCGTTACCAATTGCTATTGCTTCAATTTTATAAGCATTTACAAGTGTCAGAATCTTTTTTATTGACATTGCAGTCTCATTCTGAGGAGGATGAGGATAGATTGTTTCATTGTGAAGAAAGGTTCCCTGCTTGTCGAGGCACACAACCTTGCAGCCCGTTCTGAATCCGGGATCTATTGCAAGAACTGTTTTTTCCCCAAGTGGTGAGCCCAGAAGAAGTTGCCTGAGATTATCGGCAAATACATGAATTGCTTCGGCATCTGCCTTCTCTTTCGACAGGTTTCTGAACTCTGTTTCGAGCGATGACGAAAGAAGTCTTTTCCAGCTATCCTTCACTGCAGATTCGACAATTTCAGATGACGCATTCCTTCCCTTGATAAAAAGCTTATTCAAGACTTCGAGGGCATGATCTTCCGATGGTTCAAGCGAAAGACGGAGAAACCCCTCTTCCTCACCCCTTCGCATTGCAAGCAGCCTGTGCGACGGGCACTTCTTCAAAGCCTCCGACCAGTCATAATAATCGCTGTATTTTATACCCTCTGCCTCTTTTCCCTTAACAACCTTTGAATAAACTACCGCCTCTTTATCAAACACATATCTAAGCTGCCTGCGTGCATTCTCATTTTCGTTTATCCATTCGGCAATAATATCGGAAGCGCCGGCTAGAGCTTCACCAACTGTTTCCACATTCTCATTCAGGAATTCTTCAGCCTTCAGAGAAGGATCGTTCAGCCTCTGTTCCATAATCAGGAGTGCAAGAGGTTCAAGCCCTTTTTCCTTTGCTATGGTAGACCTTGTACGTCTTTTAGGCTTATAGGGAAGGTAAATATCTTCCAGTTCAGACATCGTCACTGCCGCGTCAATCTTCTTTCGGAGCTCGGGAGTCATTTTCTCCTGCTCTTCAATAGATTTTATTATGGCTTCGCGGCGATCATCGAGATCATTCAGCCTTTCATATTCATCCTTGATGTTCATGAGCTGAACTTCATCAAGGCTCCCGGTCATTTCCTTCCTGTATCTGCTGATGAAGGGTATGGTTGCACCGCCGTCCATCAGCCTGACAGTGTTTTCAACCTGCCAGTCGTGAAGTCCGAGTTTTCTGGCAACAAGAACAATATTTTTATTAGTTTCCATGATAAGCTATTCTACGTGAATAACGAGTCCTTTCAGATATTCGCTTTCGGGATGATAAATACTTACAGGATGGTCTGCCGGCTGGGTAAGCTGGTGGATTATCCTGACATTTCTGCCGGTATTAGCTGCGGCTGCGAAGACTGATTTCCGGAAGTTCTCCCTGGTTACAACCTGTGAGCATGAGAAGGTAAAAATCACCCCCCCCGGTTTGATCTGCTCTATTGCCTGTATATTAAGACGCTTATATCCCTGAAGGGCATTTGCCAGAGCATCATTGTGCTTGGCAAAAGCAGGGGGATCGAGAATTATAAGGTCGTATTTGTCTTTAATATTGTGGAGATAATCAAAGGCGTCAGTCTTGAACGCCTGATGTCTGGAGGCATCACTGAAATTCATCGCGATGTTTTCATTCGCAAGTTCAATGGCTGAAGCAGAACTGTCAACAGTGTGAACCGATGCGGCATTCTTCATTGCATATACCGAGAATGCTCCGGTATAACCAAACATATTGAGCACGTCTTTCCCTTCCGAGAATGATTCAAGAAGTTTCCTGTTCTCTCTCTGGTCAATGAAAAAGCCGGTCTTCTGACCTGTTGTCCAGTCAATTTTGAACTTGTATCCGTATTCTGTGACAATCACAGGTTCGGAGGAACCATAAAGAAACTCATTGACTGCCTTTACTTCCGACTTATGCGGCAGAGTAGCCTCGCTCTTGTCGTAAACGGCAACTATTCTGTCCTTCAGCATTTCAGCAACTAATTGGGCTATCTCGTTCCTGATCAGGTAGAATCCTACAGAGTGCATCTGCATGACGGCAACATTGTTGTACACATCAATGATAAGGCCTGGTAAGCCATCGCCCTCTCCGTGGATGAGCCTGAAAACGTTCAGTTGCGGATTCCCGAGGATACCAAGTTTCTGCCTGTACTCAATAGCCCTTCTGATCTTCTCCCTGAAGAAGGCTACATCAGGTTCCTCCTGAGTGAACGATAGTATCCTGACGGCTATAGAACTTGGCTGATAATGGCCAACTGCAAGGAATTCATTCTTATTGTCATATACGTCAACAAGATCTCCTTCGCACGGACTTCCGCTCATCATCTTTATTGCTCCTGAAAAAATCCAGGGATGATACCTGCGGATAGATTGTTCCTTGCCCGATTTCAGGATTATTTTTACACGTTCCACGTTGAGAGTCTTTAGATTAGATTAAAATAATTTAATAAGAATGACCATTGAAGACTGAAACTTAATGACGGAGATTCTTATGATTCAGATAACTTACTATATATCTGATGACAAACCCAGGCATCGGTTGCTGCATAAATCTGCTGAGCCTCAGAAAGCTGTTCGGCTTCCCAGTCAGTAACCTGCTGCCGCTTAGAGATTCTGAACCCGAGAACAATGGCTGTAAGCTTTTTAAGCCCTGAGCTTTGAATGCCATAGTCGCGTACATAACTTTGGAGATCAACGAATCCACCCGGATTGAACTTTTTCACACTGGCCAAAAACTTAATATCATCATGAACTGCAACACCGGCTTTAATCACTGCCGGGTCTGATAATATTTTTAACAGCTCTTCGGGAAGACCTATTTTGTTTATCCTGAAGAGGCAGGCAAAGTCCTCCGTGGAAAGCTGAATGAGCGAAACGGCATTTTTTCTGCCTTTTTTGAAATTGGGTTTGGTTTCCGTATCAAAGCCCAGCAAACAAGAACCCTTCAGCTTTGGTATTACCTGGTGGAAAGTAGCAATATCTTCTACAACAACTATTTCTCCCTTAAACCATGATAACTCATGTTCGGCTATTTCATCGGGAGTAATATTCTCCCTGTATTTGCTAATCGCCTTCTCCTCCGATATCTCTTTGTCTTCTGGAAATAAACCAATCGGCTGTGTTTCTGTCTTCATCGTTTTCTTTTGTTTCTTTCTCATTCTTTCCGATCTCTTCACCCGAATATAAAAATCTGTGAATGGCACGCATGGAATTTACAAGTTTCTGTCCCCAGAAATTTTCAAAATTCATTTTACATTCCCACACGGCATCGTTCATTACCTCAGGTGTTCCGGTCTGGTACAGAAGGAGAAAATTCTTTATATCCTGATAGATATCTGCCATATTCTCCGAAACGGAAGAGACCACTGGTCCTTCCGAATCACTTAGTTTCTCGTCAAAAACTTCCAGATAATCATCAGCTGTTCCAAATCTGTCTCGCAGCGTTTCATCAATCCTGACCCAATCCGATTCTGTAACAAACTTCTCATTCCCATCCTCAAAAAAAGGCTCCAGAACAGGCAAAAGAGACGCTTTAATGTACATCATAGGCAGAATGCGCTGAAGAATTTTAAGCAGATCATCGCCCTTAAGCTCCTCTGCCCGCTCTGCATATTTGCAAAACTCATTTGCAACTGCCACAAATTCAACAACATTCCTTGAATAAACGGGTTCACTACTATTTTCCATGATCCTCAGGTAATTTGCGGTACAAAATTAGAAAATTGCGGTTAGGATTGAATACAAGTTGCTATTTTTAAATTGGATTAAATATAATATTGTTTACAGGCAGGATATATTCCATATTTGTAAATTGCAGGTGATTGGATTTGATGCACCAATAAATTTACTAAACGAACATTTGAATAATGAAACATACTGACATACAAGATCTTCTGTCACTAAGTGGCAAGGTCGCAATAATAACCGGAGGAGCATCGGGAATAGGACTCGGAACTGCAAAGAAGCTGGCGCTTGCCGGTGCATCTGTAGTGATCCTTGATATTAACGACGCTCTGGGAAATTTGGAAGCAGAAGCAATACGGCAGGACGGAGGAAAGGCTCATTTCTGTCATTGCGATGTAAGAAGCGCCGAAAATTGCAGATCTGCTGTAGACGAAACATTTGAGATGTTTGGAAGAATAGATATACTTTTTAACAATGCAGGCATCGCTATAAGGAAAAATGCGCTTGAACTCGAACCTGATGAGTGGGATCTTGCACTCGACGTTTCTCTTAAAGGACAATATCTGATGACCAAATATGCTGTTCCGCACATGATTAAATCGGGCGGAGGAAGCATTATAAACACAGGATCGGGCTGGTCGCTCAGGGGAGGTGAAAATGCAGTAGCTTATTGCGCCATGAAAGGAGGTACACTTAATATGACGAGAGCCATGGCAATCGATTTCGGAAAATACAACATAAGAGTTAATACAATATGTCCCGGAGATATTGACACACCAATGCTAAGAAGCGAATGCGAACAGCTCGGTGGTGATTATGATGAGGAATATATCAAAAGCTGCTATAAAAGCAGGCCTATTCAAAGAATAGGAACACCTGATGATGTAGCAAACGCAGTCCTTTTCCTTGCCGGAAGCATGTCTGAGTGGATCTCAGGCTCCTACCTGGTTGTTGACGGCGGGGGCATTGCAGGATGAAAAGCATTAATAGAAAATAAAATGAACGGACAAAAATTCAGGACACTTGTTATTACTGCGCTTTTAACAGCGATTACTCTTTTTTTAACGCAATGCAGCCAAAAGCCGGACATGCGAGCTGATTCGGCCAATCCGGCAAAATTAAATCAGCACATTCTGCCTTCCTCCTTTTTCAGTAAGAAAGACCTTATGAAAATAGGGGTATATTATTATCCTGAACAATGGCCGCATGAACAATGGCAGCGCGATCTTAATAATATTGCTCTATATGGTTTCGAGTTTACCCATTTTGCAGAGTTTTCATGGGCTCTCATTGAAGCTGAAGAGGGAAAATTTGATTTCAGCTGGCTCGATGAAGCCGTTGACCTTGCCTCAAAGGCGGGTCTGAAAGTAATAATGTGTACTCCTTCATTGTGTCCTCCGGCATGGATGGGAGAAAAGTATCCGGAGATATATCTTACCGGTGCCGACGGGATAAGAAGGGAGCACGGAATACGCGCAACGGTTTCAATTACTGATCCTGCATACCGTAAGTATGTTGATAAAATAGTCACTGCCCTGGCAGAACATTATTCAAATGACTCAAGAATATGGGGCTGGCAGGTAGATAATGAACCATTGGCAATTCCAGATTTCAGCCCTGCAGCCAGAAAAGCATTTCAGGAATGGCTCCGGGAAAAATATGAAACAATAGAAGAATTGAATAAATCCTGGGGAGGCAGTTTCTGGAGTACACGATATGACAATTTCAATCAGGTTCTCATCCCCAACGAAGCAATGAATCAGGAGGATAAACTTAGTCCGCATGCCGTTCTGGACTTTAAAAGATTTACAGCTGATGCCACTGCAGGTTTTCTCAACAGGCAGGCTGATATCCTGAGGGAACATATCCTCCCATCGCAATGGGTTACTACCAATTATACGAATATGGCCATGGAAGCCGATCCGAGAAGATCAGATCATCTCGACTTCCCTACATTTACAATGTATCCGGTGAATGGCAAAAATGAACTTGGAGGAAATAATTTCAGAACCGGTGTCCCCTACCGTATTTATGAGGCATGCGATTATTACCGCCCGATAAACGGAGTTACAGGAATAATGGAACTTCAGCCCGGACAGATAAACTGGGCTCAGGTAAATTCCCAGCCTCTTCCGGGAGCTGTCCATATGTGGATAATGCAGGCTTTCGGAGGTGGCTGCTCATTCCTCTGCACTTACCGGTACCGTCACCCTGTTTTCAGCAGCGAGATGTACCATGAAGGAATCGTGGGCACCGACGGCATTACACTATCCACCGGAGGAAAAGAATTTGTTCAGGCCATTAATGATATGAAACTGCTGAGAATGGAATATGACTCCTCCTTAATAATGCCTGAAGTATTATCAAAAAGAAAAACAGCTATTCTGTGGAGCCATGATGTAATGTGGGATCTGGACATACAGCCGCAGACAACAAAATGGAATACCTGGAGGAACAGGAATAATTATACCTATGCTGTAAAATCGACCGGAGCTCCCATGGACTTTATTTCCGAAAATGATAATTTCAGCAAATACCCGTTTTTGATTGCCCCTTCGTACCAGCTCATCGACACAGTATTAATCAGCAGGCTCAGAGATTATGTCACTAACGGCGGCAACCTTATCCTTACCTGCAGGACAGGGTTCAAGGATAAGAACGGCCATTTCTTTGAAACTAAATGGGCGGAACAATTAAGTTCACTTACCGGCAGCACTGTTGAGTTTTTTGACATGCTTCCTGCAGGTACCGAAGGTACAGTGTTATGGAGAAATGAAGATTACAGCTGGGATATCTGGAGCGAAGTGTTATCTCCACTGAAAGGTGCACAGGTTATTGCAACTTATTCCGATCAGTTTTATACCGGAAAACCCGCTGCGACAATCAGAAACCTGGGATATGGAACCGTAACCTATATTGGAGTCGCAACTTCAGCAGGAAGCCTTGAAAGAGATATTGTAAGGTCAATTTATGAAAATGCCGGGGTGGCAATTGAAAATCTCCCAAGAGGCATCTTCATGGAATGGAGAGATGGATTCTATGTTGCTGTAAATTATACTGATAATAGTTACAAAATCCCAGTCCCTCCTGATGCAAAAATAGTTACAGGTACCAATCCATTGAAATCCGCGGAAACATTGATTTGGAAGTAGCGCGAAAAAAACAGAAACAGGATTATAATCTTAAAATGTTAAACGGAAACTATAAAGATCTCTTCGATCGTCTCTCATTTATAATTGATAAGAAAAGGATCTTCGCCGATCCTCTTCATACCCTGGCCCTGGGCACCGATGCCAGCTTTTACAGGCTCATACCAAAAATGGTAATCAGGACAAAGGATGAAAATGAAGTGTCATTGATTTTAAAGCATTGTACTGAACTGAATATTCCTGTAACATTCCGGGCCGCAGGAACAAGCCTTTCGGGTCAGGCTATAACCGATTCGGTACTCGTAATAGCAGGCGCAAACTGGCAGGGTTATCATATCGGTGAAAATGGGAATGAGATCAGGCTTCAGCCGGGAATAACAGGTGGAAAAGTGAATAATCTGCTTTCGAAGTATGGAAGAAAAATAGGGCCCGACCCTGCATCGCTGAATTCTGCAATGATAGGAGGAATCGCGGCGAACAATGCCAGTGGCATGTGTTGTGGAACTGCACAGAACTCTTATAAAACAGTATCGGGAATGCGGATAGTACTGGCCGATGGAACTATGCTCGATTCACGCGATCAGGCTTCAACGGAATCATTTAAAAATTCGCATCCTGATCTTCTGACCGGGCTTACTCGGCTCGCAGCGTCAGTTAAATATAATAAGGGACTTTCAGAAAGGATCAGACATAAATACAAGATCAAAAACACCACGGGTTACAGCCTCAATGCCCTGACTGACTTCACAGATCCTTTCGATATTATTGAACATCTTATTATAGGATCGGAAGGAACACTGGGCTTTATTTCAGAAATCAGCTATACGACTGTTCCTGTTCTTCCCTTCAGGGCAAGTTCCCTGATGATCTTTCCTGACATTACAACAGCCTGCAATGCTGTTATTCTTCTGAAATCAACCCCTGTTGCAGCTGTCGAACTAATCGACAGGTCCGGATTAAGGTCGGTTGAGAATCAAAAAGGAATCCCCGCATTTCTAAAGACTCTGGACGAAGACTCATGCGCATTGCTTGTAGAGTCGGCAGCCACCGGGAATGATGAACTCGACAATAATTTAGCTTCAATAAAACAAGTACTTAAAGGTATTCCAGGGGGCGACGAAATAACTTTCACGTCCGTCGCCTCTGAATATGAAAATCTCTGGAAGATAAGAAGCGGGCTTTTCCCATCTGTTGGTGCAATGCGCAGGACAGGAACAACCGTGATCATTGAGGACGTTGCTTTCCCGTTGGAATTAATGGCGGCTGCCATAAATGATCTCCGCAATATACTTAAGAAATCAGGATATGATGAGGCTGTAATATTCGGACATGCCCTGGAAGGAAATATGCATTTTGTATTTACCCAGGACTTCGCTACGAAAGAAGAAATTGACCGGTACGGCAACATGATGGCAGAGGTTTCCGAAATGGTTGTTAAAAAGTACGATGGGTCGCTCAAAGCTGAACATGGGACAGGACGGAATATGGCTCCTTTTGTTGAGCTTGAATGGGGAAACGAGGCTTATTCCCTTATGAAGCAGATAAAAGAATTATTCGATCCGCTGAACATACTTAATCCGGGGGTAATCCTGAATGACGATCCTGAAATTCATCTTAAAAACCTTAAACCACTTCCTCCTTCAAATGAAATAATTGATAAATGCACCGAATGCGGATTCTGTGAACCTTCATGCGTTTCTGCCGGCCTCACCCTCACTCCACGACAGAGAATTGTGGTTCACAGGGAAATTGCTTCACTCAGGAAATCAGGTAATCAGCCGCATATTGCAGCTTCACTTGCAAAATCTTTTGAATATGAAGGTGACGAAACCTGTGCAACTGATGGTTTGTGTGCAATCAGCTGCCCTGCAGGTATCGATACAGGCAAACTAATAAAGTATATCAGGTCGGAGTCGGTAGCCGGAAAAAACGGAGCCCTTAAAATAGCAGGAAAAATGGGTTTTGTAACGGCATCGGCCAGGGTAACACTTACTGTTGTAGATTTTTTCCACAGGTTTCTTGGAACATTTTTAATGGAGAAGCTATCGATGGGCATCCGAATCCTGTCGGGTAACAGGATTCCTCTCTGGAACAAGTATATGCCAAAAGGTGCAAAAAAGATTAGTGATATGGTGTCAACCGGTACCGATAATAACCGCCGGTTTGTCTATTTCCCATCCTGCATTAATCGGTCAATGGGAGTTTCGGCCGAATACCGCAACGAGAAACAACTGTCAGAAACTATCATCAGCCTTGCCTCCAAAGCCGGATATGAAGTGCTGTATCCTGAAAACCTCAATGAGCTCTGTTGCGGAATGGCTTTTTTGAGTAAAGGATATTCCGAAGCCGGGAACAAAAAGTCTGAAGAACTTGAGGCTGCTCTTCTCAAAGCAAGCAATTCAGGAGAATATCCCGTACTGTGCGATATGAGCCCCTGTCTTTTCACGATGAAGGAAAATTTTAGTTCGGATATCAGACTATATGAACCGGTTGAGTTTATTTCAATCTTTCTTCTGCCCTTTCTTAGAATAATACCGGTGGACGAGAAGATCACTGTTTTTCCTGTCTGCAGCATGAAAAAGATGGGACTGGAAGGAAAACTTGCCGAACTTGCAAAGCTCTGTGCAAAGGAGGTTATCGTGGCAGATACGAACTGCTGCGGATTTGCCGGCGATAGGGGATTCACCTATCCTGAGTTGAATAAACACGGTTTGGGCAATCTGAAAACCCAATTGAATGAATCAGTCAAAAATGGTTATTCTACAAGCCGCACCTGCGAGATCGGGTTAAGCCTGCATACCGGAATTTCACATAAATCAATAGTTTATCTGGTCGATCGGGTAAGCAGGTCTAAAATGGATTCATGAATTTTTTTCTTGTAAATAGTAGATATATTTCTATCTTTACAGTATAGTCTTTTAACCCAATGAGGAAAATAAAGGATATAATAAGACTAATTGAGGCTGATGGTTGGCATCTGATAACTCAAAAAGGAAACCACATACAATACAAACATCATATAAAAAAAGGAAGGGTAACTATCCCAGAAAAACCATCCGATGACATTCACCCAAAAACAGAAAACAGTATTTTGAAACAGGCAGGATTAAGATAAACTTCCAGAAATTCAATTAGTGTTTCTTAAATATTAAAAAATATGGCAAATATTGTAATCGTAGATGTTCATAAAACGGGTACCGGGTTTGCTGCTCATATAGAGGATGTACCCGGGGTAATTACCACGGCAAAAACACCTGACAAAATATTACCCAACATGACCGAGGCGCTTGAATTCCACATCGAAGGCATGCTCGAAGATGGCGACACTTTACCGGAATTTTTAAAAGGCGAATATGAGCTCTGTTTAAAGATGGATATTGAATCGCTACTCGAATACTATAGTGGTATTTTAACTCAATCTGCAATTTCGCGGCTTACTGGTATTAATGCAAAGCAACTTAATCATTATGCAACAGGAAAAAGCAAACCACGGGCGAAACAAATCCGTAAGATAGAATCGGGGTTGCATAAACTAGGTTCCGAACTAATGCAAATTAAACTTTAGTTATATTATGTTGTCGCGAAGCTTTAACAGGAGTTGTTTGCAAGAATTTTTTGTCAATAGAAGCAATTATAAGCGGGGTACACAGAATCCTAAATAAAATTCATTATTAATCAGGGATGGAGAATAACTTACCACCCCCATCTCTCCCTATCTATCTTTTTCTTTTCTTTTTCGACTCTTTTTTGAAATTCCTCAAATTCTTTTTTCTGTTTTTCCCTGGAATGCTTTTTGATCTCATCTTCAGAGATATCCTGGTTCCCGGAAATAGTGCTGACCGAAATCCATTCCTCATTACAGAAAATCTTCAACTCCGGATTCAGCAGGTAACTCCCGCGGCCTACTCTTTTGAAAATTTTCTTATTATATGGATTATTGCTGTCAACCTCGTGTCTGGCAAAGATTGACAGTAAGTATTGGCGTTTCTTGCGTTTTTTAGTTATCACTGTTTCCGAAAAGTGCTCAATATTTCCTATGATATCATCAACCATAATTCCAAGTGACTGGTAGTGTCGTTTTTTCTGCAGGACTACTGATTGGATTGAAATAAATAAATTAATTAGAAGGTACTCAATCTTATGCGAATCAATCTTTATCAGATGTCCGTCAGCCTGTATTTTCATAGAATCGGAGAGCAACAGAGGATAAATCTTACCTAACTTGTTCTTCGCATAGTCTGGAAACAAAAACGCCTGCTCAAATGCAATCTGGATTGAAGTTTTACTAAAGGTATTGGTTAATGCAGGATTGGCTCCGTTTTCTAAAAGCACTTTGATAGTATTTACTGCGCCTGAAAAGATGGCTGCCTGCAAGGGAGTAAAATTATGAACATCGCGATAGTCAATACCATATTTATTAATGAGCGTGATTATCATTTTTACATTATCTTCCCTGTAATACTGATAGTATTTCCTGAATATTGAACCACGTTCGCTTTCGTAATTCAATGCTCTTTTGTACTTATTTTCAGCAAGGTTTTCCATTACGAGTGCCTGGCTGTAAACAAGTGCAAAATCAAAGAGCCTGTCTTTTGCCTTTTTATTAAAGTTTTCCGGATCGAGAGCAGCTTTTTTTACCGATTGATAAATCTCAAATGTCATAGGTTCCCAGGCAGGCTTCTCAAAGCTGAGGATATTATTCCTAATGGCTTCCGCCTGCTCTTTTTTTCCCTGCATCTCGAGCCGCCTGGCTTCACGTTTCCATTCATCGGCCGATGAGACTTCTTCTTTTATCTCCTTCCGGTCAGTTTCCTCAGATACCCCTGACAACCTGATAAGCTTATGACCCTTCGATTGTTCAACTATGTAGATATTTTTTACCGCACGTGTCACAGCAACATACAGCGAATTAATATAAAACTTATAAATATCGGGCGATTTATCGGTCTTATCTTTTCCACGCGAATAGGTCAACGCACCGGCCAACAGATCATTTTGAGAAACTCCTTCACATATTTCGTTATATTCTGTGGCATTGTCGGTGATGAAGTTGTAGAGTATGATATTTTCGTATTCAAGCCCTTTTGATTCCTGCACCGAAAACAGCAGCGGCGATTGAAACAACGATTTAGCCTTTGCCTTATCCTCATTTCTCAACACAAGCACAGCATATTTAATGGAAAGCCGTGTTTTCCTGGCAAGATCAGCAACTTCATTTCCCTTATTTTCAATGAAGACCACTTCACCTTTTATATCAGAAACCGTTTCAACAAGATAATTACTCTCCTTATCTATCGAACCAAAACGAAGATTTTTTATTTTCAGCAAAGTATTTGCCAACCCCGAAATTGTCTGACTGTTCCTGTAATTGACATGTAAAATCCTTATTTCGTTGCTCCTTGTATCGGTCTGGTAAAACATACTTTTAAGATGCGACCACGAAAAGAAATTTGGATAAACAACCTGGTTTGAATCGCCGCAAAGCATAAAATTATCAGGGTTTTTCAGCGATTTGAGAATAATCTGCAACTGGATATTAGTGAAATCCTGAACCTCGTCAACAACGATATAATCATAAGCCGGAGTACAATTGGCCAGCCACCGGTGTGAAAGCATGTTTATATCGTAATAATTATTTTCTTTGAGCCAGGCAAGGTATTTCACAAAGAGATTATAAACCAATTCCCGTTCCTGTGCCAGAAAAATTGATTGTTTAACACCCAAAGCCAGATAGGCATCACGGGAAAGGTATTCATTTTTTATGTCGAGGCCTGTGATTACACCCCGGAATTCCTCGAATGTTCTGTGCGCATCCTGTAATCGGGAAGCCTGTTTATTCTTCGAGAACCAAATCTCGAAAGTTTTGAAATCAACTTCCTTACCCTCAGGCATCCTGAGTGTTTCGATATATTCCCTGTAAGAAAGAAATTCTGTTTCAAGTTTTTCATTCTCGTAATTAAAAGAATAAAACAGTTGAGCCGAATTTTCGGCAAGGTATGGAGAAAGGGTTATATACAGTACTTTACCTTCGAGTGTTTTTAATTTTTCAAGTGTCAGTGCTGTTTTACCGCTGCCAGCCGAGCCGATAATAATCTGGGGAAGCGACAATCCCAGTATCTCCGACTGATCATTATCGAACGACAATACCTTATCAAGCAGGTAAAAATGACGCAAATGCCTGTTTACATACTGGAGTGGAACGAAATCGCCCGGAAGTACCGCCTGAAGGTTTTTTAACGGAACCAGCTTCGACTCGTCCATTTCGCATCCCCGGAGAAAACGTGATTTGTCGTATTCATGATTAAAAATAACCTCAAGTATCAGCAGGCAGGTCTCATCATTATGCCTTGCAAACCTGAACAACAGACGATTTTCGTAATCAAGCTTCGCCCGGTAGTAACTTGTACCCGTCATTTTTTTTACCTCCGCCGAGGCAAAGTCAGCCCTGGAAAGCTGTTCAATTGTTCTATCGAACTGCTTACGTATTTTGCCGGGATTTATATCGTTATAAATGAAAGTCTCGAACATTAATTTTTAATGAGCTATGTTTATGATAAATATCTTTAAACTATTTATGTGAAAGCCAATTAAGTTTCCGAAACTTATCCTGTGAAATTTCGTTGTGGTCGAGGAGCCATCTGATGACTTTAATAACTTTTTCCTCAGGGTGGCTGATCATTTTCACAAGCTCTTCAGGGTCAGGATTACTTTTGGCAAGTACATCCTTAATATCACTCACTATCATATCAAATTCATACTTGCTTAAATCGAGCTCGTTACGTTTTCGGCAGACGTCGCAAATACCGCACCGGTCAGCCTCTTCTCCGAAATAATTTAAAAGGAATACCGACCTGCAATGGGTGTCTGAATCAGCGTAGGCTATCATCCTTTCAAGCCGCTGCTCATATCGTTCTTTTACTTTAAGGTAATTCTCCGTAGAAATCAGAAGCGCTTTCCTCACCAGCCTTTCTTCTGTGAAGATTACAAGTGCTGTTTTTTTCCCGGGAATGTACTTAATTATATTCATCGACGACAGCCTTTTAAGATATTGATAAATTGTATCGCGCGAAGCTGCTGACTTTTTTGATAGGGCATCCTCATTAACCGAAACAAACTCAGTGAATAAGCCTGTGTATGACCTTAAAAGCAATTTTATGAAACTGTCGAACGATTCATTTGCCACCTGAAATTTATAAAGGTCATCACGGCTGACGATAAAATGAACCCTTGATGGATTGTTAATCTCCTCGGTGAACTCCAGATATCCTTCCCTCTGAAGAAACTGAAGGCAATTATATGTCTCTATAACAGGAAGACGATACTTTGAGACAAATTCAGCCATGTTAAAGTCGAAAACAGAGTCTTTGCCTGAACCCAACGGTACCTGAAGGAAATTACAGGTGGCTTCATAAATATCCTTTATCTTTTCAACTGGAGGAAATCGTTTTCTTACTGAGTCAAGGAGGCGACTCTTGTCTGTAGGAGTATATAGAAGGACGGCAAAAGCCGGTTTATTATCGCGTCCGGCCCTGCCGCTTTCCTGGAAATAATTCTCAATTGAATCAGGTATATCCCAATGGATTACGAATCTTACTTCTGCTTTGTCGATTCCCATTCCAAAGGCGTTGGTTGCAACAATAACCCTGGTTTTCCCTGTTGTCCAGGAGACCTGCCTGGAGTCGCGAAGCTCATCCGAAAGGCCTGCATGATAGAAATCGGCGCTTATACTATTGGAAACGAGCAACTCCGCAACCTCTCTGCATCTTTTCCTGCTTCGAACATAAACAATTCCGCTCCCGGAAGCCTTTTTGAGGGTTTTGATAAGATAGTCACTTTTATCTTCTACCTGTCGGACAAGATAGGAGATATTTTTTCTGTCGAAGCTTGTTCTGAGCACATTCTTTTCCCTGAATGCAAGCCTTGTCATTATGTCTTCAATGACCTGGGGAGTAGCCGAAGCAGTAAGGGCAAGAAAAGGTACTTTGTCTGAAATATGGTCTCTAAGCTGGGCAATCTTCATATAAGATGGCCTGAAATCGTAACCCCATTGTGAGATACAATGTGCTTCGTCGACTGCTATAAGTGAAAGGTTAAGCCTGTTTGCCTTTCCAAGAAAAATCCTTGTGGAAATCCTTTCAGGCGACACATAGAGGAACTTGTAATCGCCGTAGATAGCATTTTCGAGGGCTATGTTTATCTCTTCCGGGGTCATGCCGGAGTGAATAGCTATAGATCTTATTTCAAGACTATTCAATTTATTCACCTGGTCCTTCATTAGTGCAATCAGAGGGGTTATGACAAGGCAGATTCCTTCCGATGCCATTGCAGGAACCTGAAAGGTCAGAGACTTGCCTCCGCCTGTTGGCATAAGCGCCAGAGTATCCTTACCCTCTGCTATGGAACGCATAATATCTTCCTGAAGCGGCCGGAATGCAGTATAACCCCAGTGCTTTGTCAATATCTGTCGGAAAGTCTCAATATTCATGGCTGTTTGCACAATATGCAAAAGTAATAACTGTAATTCAATTTTTTATGAAGTCTAAAAGAAAGAGTTGTTTCAAGAGTTCTGATTTTTTAGTAATTTGCGCCGGCAAACTAAATTCCAATTCCGATGTCATTTTTAAAAGACAAAATACTATATGAAGGATTGACATTTGATGATGTTCTTCTGGTTCCGGCATACTCTGAAGTACTTCCCCGTGAGGTAGATATAAGCTCAATGTTTACCCGTAACATCCGACTGAACACACCTTTTGTTTCTGCAGCAATGGATACTGTAACTGAGGACGATCTTGCGATTGCAATTTCACGTGAAGGAGGTATAGGCGTGATTCATAAGAATATGTCGATCGAAAAGCAGGCGGCGCAGGTAAAACGTGTTAAAAGGGCAGAGAACGTAATGATTTTCGATCCTATTACAATCAGCCTGAATTCAACTGTCGGAGAGGCAATGAACCTGATGAGCGAATATAAGATCGGTGGTATACCGGTCATTGACCAGAATGGCATCCTTAAAGGAATAGTTACAAACAGGGATCTCAGGTTTGAGAATAACCGTTCACGTATGATAACGGAAGTGATGACCACAAATCTGATCACAACAAACCACCAGACCAATCTCGAAGCTGCGGCACGTATCCTTCAAAAACATAAAATAGAGAAACTGCCGATGATAGACGAATCAGGAAAACTGATCGGACTAATAACCTATAAAGACATAACCAAAACAAAGGATCGTCCCAGTTCATGCAAGGACGACAAGGGCAGGCTCCGGGTTGCAGCAGCAGTAGGCATTGCTGCAGACACAATGGAAAGGGTTGAAGCACTGATAAATGCAAATGTAGATGCTATTTCCCTCGATACTGCACATGCACATACTAAAAGCGTTATTTACATCCTCAGGGAGATTAAAAGGAATTATCCCTCCATGGATGTTATCGCAGGGAACATAGGTACAGCTGAGGCTGCAAAGAAACTCGCAAATGAAGGAGCCGATGCCGTTAAGGTAGGAATCGGCCCCGGATCAATATGCACAACAAGGATAGTGGCAGGCGTCGGAATACCACAGCTCTCGGCGATCTATAACGTGGCAAAAGCGATTGAAGGATCGGGCATACCGGTTATCGCCGACGGAGGGATAAGATATTCAGGCGATATCATTAAGGCAATTGCTGCCGGGGGAGATTCAATAATGGCAGGGTCGCTTTTTGCAGGAGTAGAGGAATCGCCCGGAGAAACTATTATCTATAATGGCCGCAAATTTAAGTCATACAGGGGAATGGGATCAATTGAGGCTATGCAGCAGGGTTCCAAAGACCGGTATTTCCAGGATATTGAGGATGATATCAGGAAACTTGTTCCCGAAGGAATTGCTGCAAGAGTACCTTATAAGGGAACACTTGCAGAAGTAATATACCAGATGATCGGAGGATTGAGAGCAGGAATGGGTTATCTCGGTGCAAAAGATATCAGTATTCTTAAAAAGGACAGCAAGTTTGTGAGGATCACCAATTCCGGCATTATTGAAAGTCACCCTCACGACGTTTCAATAACCAGGGAAGCTCCCAATTATAGCAGAAAAACGCTTGAATAACAGGAACAAGGTTATCCGTATGAAATCGAAACCAATATTTATAATTATTTTGGTGGTGTTGCCTCTTTTGGGGTATGCTCAGGACCTTAATAAAAGAGTTCTGCTCACTGTCGCTGGAAAAGAAATCCAGGCTGGGGAATTTATCCGTATGTATAAAAAAAGCCTTGAGCCGGAAAAACCCCTTAGCCCTTCAGAATACCTTCAGCAATTCATTATATTTAAGCTTAAGGTAGCCGATGCCCTTTCTCAGGGAACCGACACGACTAAAGCATTCAAAAGCGAATTTAACGGGTACAGAAACCAGCTTGCTCAAAACTATCTTACCGATCCGGATATTAAGGAAAGAATGCTTCTTGATGCTTATAATCGCTCACTAATTGAAATAAAGGCCTGGCACCTTCTGCTAATGGCAAAGGCCGATGCTTCACCTGCAGACACTCTGAAAGCCTTTCAGAAAGCTACAGCAGCAAGGGAGAGAATAATTGCAGGAGAACCATTTGAAGAAGTCGCCAAATCAGTTTCTGAGGACCCTTCGGCGAAGATGAACGGGGGCAATCTAGGCTATTTTACTGTTTTTCAAATGATTGCTCCTTTCGAAGATGCAGCATACAAACTCAACACTGGTGATATTTCCCAGCCTGTAAGATCACCATTCGGTTATCATATTATTAAAATAGCTGATAAACATCCTGCCAGAGGAAAAGTAAAAGTAGCACATATAATGAAAGCGGCACCTCCCGGTGCAGGAGATCAGGACATAAGCAAAGCAGAAGACGGCATTAAGGATATTTACAGACAGTTGCAGGCTGGGGCATCATTTAGGGATCTGGCTGCAAGGCTTTCAGATCACAAGGAGTCTGCAGCAAAAGGAGGTGAAATGAACTGGTTCGGAACGGGTGAAATATTAAGTGAATTCTCTGAAGCGGCTTTTGCACTAAGCGACACAGGAGCTTACTCGAAACCTTTCAGATCAGTATACGGATGGCATATAATTAAACTCCTCGACAGAAAGGCACCGGGAACATATGAAGAGACAAGGCCCTACCTCGAAAGCAAACTAAATCAGTCAAAACTGAACTCAGCCACCAAGGCATCTTTTATTGAAAAGCTCAAAACAGAGTATAAATTTTCAGTAAATCAAAAGGTCCTGAAATGGTTTTTGACAAAAACAGATACTCTTATTGCAAATGGCACTGTGAGCTACAACAGGGTTAAAATACCAAAAGGCAATATCTATTCATTTGCTGATCAGATGTTTTCCTCGGCTAAGTTTGCAGATTATATCGAATCAAACAGGGCAGCTATACCCTTTCGAAATCCGGATGATTTTATCAATACTGCCCTTGAAATGAAAATTGCCGTACATCTGATGGATTATGAGAACTCAGTACTTGAGAAGAAATATCCGGAATTCAGGTACCTTATGGGCGAATTTCATGATGGGATGCTGTTGTTCGATATTTCCGGCAAAAAGGTCTGGACGAGGGTCAGCAGCGATTCAACAGGCCTTCAGACTTATTTTAATGCTCACAGGAATAACTATTTATCACCTGATGGATTGCCAAAAGAGTTAAAAGACATTCAGGGTGAAGTAATGACAGGTTATCAGGAGATGCTGGAGAATGATTGGATAATACAATTAAAAGAAAAATATACCGTTACGGTTGACAATACGGTACTCAGGGAAATTGAAAAAAATCTTAAAAATGAATAGGTTATTAATTCTGCTGATTTCAGTAATGTTTTTTTCAGCCTGTAAAAGATCAGAGGGAAATATTGACAGAAAGCCTGTTGCTGAGGTTGGTGACAAAGTTTTGCATTACGACGAAATACCACGGCTGGCAGAAAGTTCTGTTAATAAAACCGACAGTACTGCACTCATACAGGGCTTCATAAATAAATGGGCGAAAAGACAGTTACTGCTTCAGAAAGCTGAAGGGAGTCTGACAGCTGAACTAAAATATGATATTGCGAAACAACTTGAAGAGACACGGACAAATCTTTTTATATATCAGTATCAGAGGCAGATGATGCTCGAGAAAATGGATACTGTTGTCTCTGATACAGAACTTGAGAATTATTATTCAGCCAATCAGAGCAGTTTTCTGCTTACATCCAATATAGTTAAAGCACTGTTCATTAAACTGCCACTGACAACAAGGGAACTATCAAATATTAAACTTCTCGCGAGGTCGAATGACCGGAAGGACATTCAGCAGCTTAAATCACTTTGTTACCAACTTGCCGAGAAATTTGAGGATTTCGATGATTCCTGGATTCCGTTAAACAGGATTACTCTGGAACTTCCTGAGGATGTCGTTAATGAGGACAACTTTCTTAAGAGAAATACCTACTTCGAGAGCAAAGACTCACACTCAGCTTATCTGGTTTCAATACGGGATTACAGACAGAGATCAACAGTGGCTCCTTTTGAATATGTTAAGGAAGATATAAAAAGAATAATATGGAATACTCGCCGGTTTGAATTTATTCAGTCGATGGAGAATGGAATGTATAACGAAGCACTTAAAGCAAATAATTTTAAGATATATTAATGATCATGAAAAGACACTCAAAGATTTACCTGGTTCTCATAATTCTTTTTCTGCCGGGGATATTTTCAGCATATTCTCAGAAACTGGTTGAATCAGTTGCAGCAGTTGTGGGAAATGAGGTAATATACCTATCGGACCTTGAAAACACAATTACTGACCTGCGACGGAGCGGAAATAAGATGCCCAACGATGATCTGTCGTGCAGTGTCTTGCAGGAAATGCTGGTATCAAAACTATTCCTCGACCAGGCCAGGATTGACAGTATTGATGTAACTGATGATGCGGTTGAAGGGGATCTCAACATGAGAATGAACGATGCCATCAGGCGGGCCGGAAGCGAAGAAGCTCTTGTGGCGTATTTCAAGAAGAGCATGATTGAAATCCGCAGGGATATAAAAAAGACTATGATTGAACAACAGACTGTAAGGGAAGTTCAGCAGAAACTTGCAGAGAACATAACAATCACACCATCCGCTATGAAGAGATTCTATGCTTCATTTCCAAAAGACAGCCTTCCGGTTATTCCGGCTAAATACCAGATAAGCCTTATTCAGCTCGACCCTCCCTCAAATGAGGATAATAAAGCCGAAGCCAGGCAGAAACTGCTCGATATCAGAAGCCAGATCCTTGCGGGCAAAAGCTTCAGCGTACTTTCTATTATCTATTCGGAAGATACAGAATCTGCAAAGAAAGGCGGTGAAATAGGATATCTGACAAGAGGTGAACTGGAGAAGCCCTATGCAGATGCTGCCTTCAGTCTTACAAAAAATACAGTTTCAAAAATTGTTGAGACAAAATACGGATTTCATATTATTCAACTCATAGATAAGAAGGGCGAAATGGCCAACACCCGCCATATTCTCATCAGACCCAAAGTAAAACCTGAACAGGAACAAAAGGCCATAGCGAAACTCGACAGCCTGGCTAACCTGATCAGAAAAGACAGTATTAAATTTACTGATGCTGCAATAAGATTTTCAACCCACAAGGACAGCAGGGTTAACGGAGGCAAATTTGTAAGCACGAACCCTTCTGATAGGATCACCTGGTTCACGCTTGAAGAGCTTAATCCGGAAATGTACATCAATATCCGTAAACTTAAAGTCGGAGAGATCTCAGTACCGTTCAAAACGACTGATGAGAATAACAATACTGTTTTCAGGGTCATTAAGCTTGACAATGAACTATCAGCCCATACGGCTAACCTTAAAGATGATTACCAGACACTTTATGATGCTGCCCTGATGAAAGAACGGACAAAAACCTTTGATAAATGGGTAAAGAACAAACTCGAAATTACCTATATCAAAATCAGCGAAGAATTTAAATCATGCGATTTTCTTAAAAACGGATGGCTGAAATAATACATAAAAAGTCAGTCGCTGTACATTTTAAACTGAAACATGTTCTTTCTGTGGCACTAATACTATTATGTGCCATAGCTCTGAAATCGCAGATTTCCCCTCAGAAAACTAAGGGTAAAAGGACCATTTTCCTTAAATATGCCGATGTTGATATCATGGTTAAGGACAGTTCCGGGAAGGATGTTCACAGGCTTATTGGTAACGTAAGCCTGGAGCATGAAAATATTACAATGCAATGCGACAGCGCCCATCTCTATTTCTACAAAAACCAGGTAATGGCCTTCAGCAAAGTCCATGTGGAACAGGGAGATACCCTCGACCTTTACGGTGATTATATTTTCTATGACGGAAAAACAGAATTGGCGGTTGTAAAGGGAAATGTAGAACTCATTGATAAGGAGACCCACCTGTTTACCCAGGCGATTGATTATGATACCCGTAACAAAGTTGCAAAATATAACGATAAAGGCAGAATTACAAATGCTGACAATGTTCTTACAAGCATAATAGGGATTTATTATGTTTCTCAGAGCCTTGCTCACTTCAAGGACAGCGTAAAGATAGTAAACCCCGATTATGTGATGAATGCCGATACAATGGATTATAACACCACTACCGAAACGGCATTCTTTACAGGGCCTACAAAACTTAAAGGTGACAGTATAAATCTCTATTGCGAGAAAGGATGGTTCGATACAAAAAACGACATAACCTCGCTTTGGAAGAAGGCTGTAATTGATAACTTTAAACAAAAAATATCAGGTGATTCACTATATTACGATAAAAATAAGGGATATGGCGAATCATTCGGTAATGTTGTTATCAAGGATTCTGCCAATAGCATTATAGTCAGCGGAAATTATGCATGGTATTATAAACAACCGGAGAAATTTCTCGTTACTGACAGTGCCATGTTTACCCAGTTTTCGAATAATGACTCTTTGTTCCTTCACGCCGATACGATAAGTGCAAAAACAGTAGTTGATTCAGCAGGCAAGGAATTCAGGCTCATGCGAGCCTTTCACGGATGCAGGATCTTCAGTAAAGATTTTCAGTCGAAATGCGACTCCCTCTCCTACTCGTTTCAGGATTCAGTTATCAGGATGTACGATGCTCCTGTTATCTGGTCGGAAGAGAACCAGCTGACCTCCGATTCAATGGCTATTTTCACAAAGAACCGTCAGGCAGAACGTCTCGAACTATATAGTTCTGCCTTTATAACAAGCAAAGTTGATACGGCCCGGTTCAATCAGATTAAAGGACGGTCTCTTACAGGGTACTTCAAAGATAATGAGCTTTATAAGATCGATATAAAGGGAAACGGTGAGTCGATCTATTATCTGCTTGAAGGAGAATTCGTAGCAGGCATTAACCAGGCAAAATGCGCCAACATACAGGTTTTAGTGGAAAAAGGTAAAATATCGGAAATAATTGAGCTTCAGAACCCGGAAGGCACAATTGACCCTCCGATACCACTCAGCCCGGAACCTTTAAGGCTGAAGGGTTTCAATTGGTTCGACTTGCTCAGGCCAAAGAAAAAGAACGATATTTTCCGATAATAAAAAAGGCTGATCCTAAAAAAATCAGCCTTTTTTATTAATATTCATCTTCATTAAAGAAGAAATCATCCTTACTCGGATAATCCGGCCAGATATCTTCAATACTTTCGTAGATATCGCCTTCATCCTCAATTTCCTGCAAGTTTTCAATAACTTCCATTGGTGCGCCCGACCTGATTGCGAAATCAATCAACTCGTCTTTTGTGGCGGGCCAGGGAGCATCTTCAAGTTTTGACGCTAGTTCAAGTGTCCAATACATATAATCTTGATAAAGTTTGCTTTAAACAAAGTGTGCAAATATAAATTATTTTAAAATAAATACAATAGCTCTTTTAAAGTTTTTTAACATTTTAAACAATCCACTTAATCTCCTCATTGTCAAGTTCTTTACTTACTGCTCGTGCTAAAACGAATAAATAATCAGAGAGTCGGTTTAGAAATTTATTCACAATTACAGGAGATTCTTCATCCTGGTTTAGCCTCAAAACAGTCCTCTCTGCCCTTCTGCATACACAACGTGCAATATGACAATACGATACTAAAATACTGCCCCCGGGAAGTATAAAGTTCTTCAGGGAGGGCAATTCAGCTTCCATCGCATCTATCTCCTTCTCAATCAATACTAAGCAATTCTCTTCAGGCAGTATTTTTTTGCTGTTGGGGTTACTGCTGTCCCAGGCAAGTCCTGCTGCACACCTCATCAGCTGATTCTGAATATACACAAGAATCTCTTTGCGTCCCGAATTATCCCCATGATCTCTGAGAAGCCCTATCCAGGCTATCAATTCATCAACTGAACCATACGCCTCCACCCGGGGAGAATGCTTTGGTACCCTCCGTCCTCCCGAAAGTGAGGTAGTACCATCGTCACCTGTAAGAGTATAGATTTTCATGCTTCATCAATTTAGAAGATGCAAATTTAGAATAGAAGTATGCAGGAAGATTGACTATAACGCTTTCACATAACGGTCGTTGACATAATCCTGAGCTATTTCACCGTCGAAAAGCCTGACTATACGCTTGGCGTGACGCGCAATGTCCTCTTCGTGAGTTACAAGGATAACAGTATTTCCTTTTTTGTGAATGGCATCGAGCAGACCCATAATATCGATTGAAGTTTTGCTGTCGAGGTTACCAGTAGGTTCGTCGGCGAGGATAATTGACGGCTTGTTTACAAGTGCCCTGGCAATTGCAACACGCTGACGCTGGCCTCCTGATAATTCATTTGGCTTATGTGTCATCCTGTCTCCGAGTCCTACCTGTTCAAGTGTTTCAACTGCTATTCTCTCCCTGTCTGCTTTCGGAATACCTGCATAAATAAGTGGCAGTGTCACATTTTCGAGTGCAGAATACCTGGGGAGAAGGTTAAATGTCTGAAATACAAAACCGATTTCTTTATTTCTAATCTCAGCAAGATAATCATCCTCCATTTTGCTGACATCAGTCCCGTTAAGAATATAACTTCCGCTGGATGGAGTATCAAGGCAACCAAGGAGGTTCATCAATGTGGACTTGCCGGAACCTGACGGACCCATAATTGCAACATATTCGTTCCTGTCAATATTGATGCTGACAGATCGTAAAGCCCTGACAATTACCGAGCCCACCTGGTAGTTCTTAACTATATCTTGTATCTCAATTACTTTATCCATAACACTTAAAATTAGAGTTTCCGAAATTAGATTAAATTAGTCAAATAATGAATTATATAATATTAATTTTTGTTAATACCTGATTTGATAATCATTGTGAGTTATTCCCTTTCTGAAAAAAACAATTCCCATCCTGTTAATATCAATTGATACCGAAACCTTTTCATGGTTCCTGATTTCTTCCCAGGCAGAAGCCATGGAGCGCGAGTAATTTATGTCATCAATAATTACCACACTTCTTTCATTAACCTTCTCTAAAATAATTCCAAAATACTTTAGTACTGGTTCCTTCCGGTGATTGCCATCAATAAACACCAGACCGGGAGTTTTTCCTTCTTCAACCAGTGAAGGGAGAACTTCGTCGAATGACCCTGTATATACCCTAATGTTCTTAAGCCCTGCTGTCTGGAAGTTTTCCTTTGCGATCGCTGCAACTGACGGAGAACCCTCAATAGTACTTACAGTTGTATCAGGACATGCTGCAGCCAGATACATGGTGCTTATCCCAAATGAGGTTCCCAGTTCAATAATATGGGTGCCACCAAAGTCAGCTGCCATATTTGACAGAAAAGCTCCGTATTTTGAAGGAACAGGTGATTTTCGTGCGATATCTGACACTTGCCGCAATATTGTTTTATTTCGTTTACCACCAGCGCCCAGATCAACAATTTTAATAGAACGATGATCTGATAGCATCCGTTTTCTTGTAGTTTCAACTATAGAGACAATGTCAGGGTCAATTTTATTCCTGAAATTATTTATGATCAGGTTAAATACAAATGGGCTATGTATCCCGTGTCCTCTACTGTGACGAGACATAATAATGTATTTCAGATACTTGGATAGTCTGAAAAAAATCATTTTAGAGTTGATATTAATATTAGGAACGGCTTTCAAAAATAACTAATTTCGGATATCATTTGCAACTACTATTCTCTGAAATGATTATACAGGAATTTCTTGAAACCAACATAACTTTTCTTACAGGAGTAGGCCCTAAAAGGGCTGAACTTCTAAATAAGGAAATTAATGTATTTACTTACCGCGATCTTTTATACTATTTCCCTTACAGATATATCGACAGGACGAGGTTCTATAAAATCTCCGAACTCGATCCTGATCTTCCATACGTACAAATCAGGGGTATCATAAAGGGATATTCAACTGAAGGTGTCGGTCCCGGGAAAAGACTCACTGCAGAGTTTCGCGACGAAACAGGCACAATTAAACTCGTATGGTTTAAGGGATCAAAGTGGATAACTGCTAATTACCAGCCTGGCCTGGAATTCATCGTTTTTGGCAAACCCGGAGTTTTTAATGGTATTGTGAACATAATTCATCCGGAGATTGAGCCTGTTAACCAAACGGAAGGAAAGTTAAACTCAGCACTTCAGGCTCAGTACAGTACGACTGAGAAGCTTAAAAACCAGTTCATCACATCAAAGGTAATAGGCAAACTTATCAGTAATCTTCTAAAACAGTCACAAACCAGAATCTCAGAAACATTACCTCTGTATCTTACTACCAGGTATAACCTCATGGATTTGCATGATTCACTCCACAAAGTCCATTTTCCGTCAAATTCCGATGAGCTTGAAAAAGCCAGATACAGGCTAAAATTCGAAGAATTGTTTTATATCCAGCTTAATCTCCTGCGATTTAAAACTAACCGTACTCTGAAATCCAAAGGATTTGTTTTTTCAAATGTCGGCCAGAATTTTAATGATTTCTATTATAAAAACCTGCCCTTCCCACTTACCGGTGCTCAGAAACGGGTTATGAAGGAGATCAGAAAAGACCTTGGATCAGGGAAACAGATGAACAGGCTTCTGCAGGGTGATGTGGGCAGCGGAAAAACTCTTGTTGCACTGATGTGCATGCTTATCGCAGCCGATAATGATTATCAGGCTTGCATCATGGCGCCCACGGAGATACTGGCAACCCAGCATTATAATACCATAAGTAAGCTTCTCCATGGGATGAACCTTAATATCCGTCTTCTTACGGGGTCCTCTAAAAAGAAATCAAGGTCATCAATCTCAGAATCGCTTCTCGACAAATCGCTTCATATTCTCATTGGAACGCATGCCCTGCTTGAAGACAATGTCCAGTTTGCCAATCTGGGACTTGTAATCATCGATGAGCAGCATCGCTTCGGTGTTGAACATAGGGCCAGGCTCTGGCAGAAGAACCTGCATCCTCCGCATATTTTGGTTATGACGGCAACCCCTATACCACGGACTCTGGCAATGACGCTTTATGGTGACCTTGATGTGTCAGTAATTGATGAACTACCTCCGGGAAGAATACCGGTTAAAACCATGCACTTTAATGATTTGGAACGGAATAAAGTCTTTGGTTTTATCAGGCAACAGATCGCCGAGAATCGCCAGATCTACTTTGTATATCCATTGATAAAAGAATCGGAAACAATGGATTATAAAGATCTGGAAGAAGGCTGGGATATAATTTCAAGAGTCTTCCCTCCTCCGAAATACTGTATCAGCATAGTTCACGGGAAGATGCCGCCTGCCACCAAGGAAGCCTCCATGAAGCTTTTCAAGGATGGCCATGCCCATATACTTATTGCAACCACAGTGATTGAGGTAGGCGTGGATGTTCCTAATGCCACAGTAATGGTCATCGAAAGCGCTGAGAAATTCGGGCTTTCACAACTTCACCAGCTAAGGGGAAGAGTAGGCAGGGGCGCAAGTCAGTCATATTGTATCCTGATGAGTTCCGATAAATTGTCGAAGGATGCCTCTAAACGGATTGAAGTAATGATAAGGACAAGCGATGGTTTTGAGATTGCCGAAACAGACCTTCAACTCAGAGGTCCGGGCGATATTGAGGGGACTCAGCAGAGCGGAATCCCCTTCGACCTTAAGATTTCGAACCTGGCAAGGGATGGTCAGATTATTGAATATGTCAGGCATATTGCTGAAGATATTCTGGCCAACGACCCAGTGCTTGAAAATGACCAGAACCAGATTATGCGGTTTGAGCTTCGCCGTCTTTTTAGCGTCCGGCAGGTTTGGAGTAATATAAGCTGATACTTTTAATTAACGATAAATATCATTATATCAGGTAAAAATGACTTTGAATGATTACTATTCGGTACTTGGACTGCCTTTTAATTCATCGATTGAAGACATAAAAAAGGCTTATAGAAAAAAGGCATGGGAATGTCATCCTGATATAAACTCCTCACCTGATTCAATAGATAGATTCATCAATATTACGGAAGCCTATGACTTTCTTATTTCCAATCACAAGAAAATCCTTGACGAAGACCAAGCATATGATAAGGTTATGGAGGACTGGAGGAAGTACAGGCAGGACCGTTCCCGGCGTCGTGCCAATTCCTATGCGAGGACCTCATATGGAAAATTCAGGAATACAAGCTTTTATAAAACTACGAGGATCTTCGATGGTACGGCTATAATCATAAGTTTTTTAATATCAATAATTGTTCTCACCTATACTATTGCAGGATATATTTACCGCCTGCATAACCCGATTCCTGGTCTGGAAAATCCTTCTGTCTCCGCCTTTGTTATGCTAATCATAATGGGCATGGTCTTCTTTGTGATTTCATTCATTTTTCTCAGGGCTTACATTGAAACATCGAAAAAACACAAACAAAAATTATAGGCATTGGCATGATTTTTGGGTTATTATTGCTACAGCCAACTATTAACGGTTAAACCTTTACCTATGAAAAAATTCGTTCTTTTGACAAAGGCCTCAGTTTTGGCAGCAATATCCATTGTGTTTTTTTCATGTAACAAGAATGAAACTGAAAGTCTGCCAGCAGATCCTGTTCCCATTACACTTACTTCCAATCAGGTCTCCCTGATCGAATCCGAAAACTCGTTTGCTTTCGATATCTTCAGGTCAGCTGCCTATAATTCAAAAGCTTCTGAAAATCTGATAATATCTCCTCTGAGCATCTCAACTGCCCTGTCGATGGCACTCAACGGAGCTAACGGACCTACACGCGATTCCATGTTAAAAGCCCTGCGGGTTAAAAATATAACTCCTGGTGAAATCAATCAATCGTACAAAGATCTTTCTGAAGCACTGCTTTCAGTAGACAAAAGAGTTCTGATCTCAATTGCCAATTCGGTTTGGGCTGAAAATAATTTTGTCGTTAAGAAACCATTCACGGGTATTCTTACTGGTTTTTACAATGCCGAAGCTAAATCATTTGACATAAATGATCTCCTTGCTCCAAAGCAAATGAACAGCTGGATTGAGGCCAATACCAATGGATTAATAAAAAATATGATCGACAGATTAGACAATAATACGGTCATGCTACTTATTAATGCCATTTATTTCAAAGGGAAATGGAAATCCCAATTTGACGCATCGAAAACTGTTAACCAGGCATTTTATAAATCAGATGGTACCACCAGTCAGGTACCCATGATGAAACAGACCTCCGATTTCAGGATCTACAAGGGAGAATCCTTCACCTTAGCTGAATTTCCTTATGGCCAGGGAAATTTTGTAATGGATGTGCTTGTTCCTGACAGTAAAAACGGGGTTGATGGTCTCCTGTCACAGCTGAATGAAATCACCTTCCAGAACTGGATAGGTCTAATGTCGGAAAGGGAGACAGTACTTTCTTTTCCGAGGTTCAAATACGGGTACAAGAAGGAGCTGAATGAAATTTTATCCGGTATGGGAATGGGAATAGCCTTCACTGATGCTGCAGATTTCTCAAATATTTCCGATCTGGATCTGCTGATAAGCATTGTGCTCCACCAGGCATTTATTGAAACCAATGAAGAAGGAAGCGAGGCTGCCGCAGCAACGATCATAGGAATTGGGACAACCTCAATGCCAATCAGGTTCGAGCTTAACCTTGATCATCCGTTTATTTATATAATAAGGGAAACAAGCACTAACTCTATTCTCTTCATGGGTAAGGTGGAAGATCCTGATGCAGAATAATAATCTCTGGTTTTGACTTGTAACCTATAAAACCTGCATTATTTATTGCTCAGGCACTATCTCTCAGAAGATTTTTATAAAATTAAATTCCATCTTAAGAACCGAGGCAAAAAACTGACCTCTTTCGAGTATATCGTCGTCTCCGTCTTCAAAATACCAGTTAATAATAGCCTTCTTGTTCTTAAGCGAAACCAGAGTAACTTTCTGAAGGAGATATATAAGTATCTTTGCGCTGGCACTGTTAAAATACTCAAGATTAAGGTCAACCCTGGTAACTTTTGCAGGAGTTTTTACGTAATTAGTGATCCAAATATCAACAGGAGCGAAAAAACCATTAGCGTTTTCGCTTATTGACCTGCCCTTAATAACAATCTGTCCTTCAGGGGTTAAAATGATTTCCGGAGTGTTTCTTGTAGGCTTAATCCTTAATTCCTCCATCCCAAATATTTTAACCCTAAATTATGAAAATTTAGTTTATCATTATCAAACTTTTGTTAAATAAACATAATCCCGTCCATACAATTATAAACGTAAAAATATTTATTTCAGTATCTTGCCAATGGAGCTACACCCTGGTCTGTAAATTCGCCTCTGAGATATTTATAATAACCCGTAATACCTATCATTGCGGCATTATCGGTAGTGAACCTTAACTCGGGAATGAACAGATTCCAGTTTTCTTTGACTGCCTGAACTGTCAGTGCATTTCTTAATCCTGAATTAGCTGATACACCTCCCGCGATACCAATTTCAGTAATTCCGGTCTGTCTCGAGGCTTTTGCAATCTTATCTGAAAGAATACTTACAATTACATTCTGCAAGGAGGCACATAGGTCAGCCTTGTTCTTTTCAATAAAATCAGGATCCTCTTTCAACCTGTCCCTGAGAAAATAAAGAAAACTTGTTTTCAAACCGCTGAAGCTGAAATCCAGCCCATTAACGCGAGGTTTGGCAAACTTGTAGGCAAATCCATTTCCTTCTGCGGCCAGTTTATCGATCAGAGGCCCTGCAGGATATGGAAATCCCATAACCTTTCCGCACTTGTCAAATGCCTCACCTGCTGCATCATCGATCGTATTTCCAAGGACTTCCATTTCGAGATGGCTTCGCATCAATATTATCCGGGTATGTCCTCCAGAAACAAGAAGACACAGAAAGGGGAAAGATGGTAGTCTTTTCGCCCCGCCTTCAGTCAGTATGAAATGAGCAAGCACATGAGCATGAAGATGATTAACCTCAATAAGCGGAATGTTTCTTCCAAGCGCGAAGCCTTTTGCAAAGGAGGTTCCAACGAGAAGAGAGCCAAGCAGCCCCGGCCCCCGGGTAAAAGCAACAGCACTTATATCCTCTGCGTTTATTCCGGCGCGGCTAATAGCAGCCTGTGCAACCGGAACAATATTAGCCTGATGAGCTCTTGAAGCCAGTTCAGGAACTACTCCGCCGTAAGCCATATGCACTTCCTGGTTTGCTATCAGGTTCGACAGAACAAATCCGTCCCTTACTACTGCTACTGATGTGTCATCACACGAAGATTCTATTGCCAAGATTGTAACAGCCATTAATCCTTTGTTTTTCGGTATATTTTAGGTTATTTTGATAGTTGATTTTTAAGCAGTTTTCAATGCTCAAATTTATTAAAAAATCACTAAAGTACCTTATAATCATGGCAGGGATAGTCATTGTGATTCCTACAATGATCTATGTCCTTGTTCAGATCCCTGAAGTTCAGACACTTCTTGTTCAGAGAATAACAAGTCATTTTTCTTCCAAGTTAAAATCTACTATAAAAGTAGGCAGTATTGAGTATAAATTTTTCAACAAACTGACTGCTACCGATGTGTTAATAAGGGATTCAAATAACGACACCCTCTTTTATGCCGAATCATTTTCAGCCGGCATAAGGAGCCTAGGCCTTAAAAATAATACCATCCGACTTGGAAAAGTAGTCCTCATCAGACCCGTAATAGGCTTGATAACAGACTCATCCGGGGTAATGAATATTAACCGATACCTTGATTTCATTAAAAACCCTCAGGCCGACAGCAAAAAGAAAAAAACTGATATAACTGTTTCTGAAATCGATTTAAATAACGCCAGATTTTCTCTGACCAACGAAGCTTTGGCAAGGGATACTTCCCGAATCGATTTTAAAAATCTTCAACTTTCGGAAATAAACGGAATTATTGAGGATATTAAAATACTTAACGATACCACTTCTTTTGATATTTACAAACTTGGTTTCAGGGAGATCAGCGGTTTCAGGATTAATAAGCTCAATACTTCAGCTCTTATTGCCGGGAGTAATATTGTTTTGACTTCTACTCTGATAAACTGCGATAGCAGCATCATTGAAATCCCCAGGCTATCAATGTCAGGTGATTCCTCATCATCGTTTCAGAGATTCAACCAGGATGTAAAACTTGAATTGATTCTTGACAAGTCGCAGGTATTTACATCAGATCTCAGGTATTTTATTCCTTCAGCAGCTCGTTTTAATGAATCTGTTTTGCTTTCGGGGAAAATTTATGGAAGTGTTGCAGAATTAAGAGGACGGAATATCAGGCTTTGGTTCAGGGATTATACAGCCCTGGATTGTGATTTTGATTTTTCAGGTCTTCCTCATGCCGAAAATGCATATATGTTCGTTGAAGTTAATAGCCTGGTCACAAATGCAAAAGATTTTGGCAAACTTGAAATACCAAAAGAGCTGTCCAAGCTCGGGAATGTTTCATTCACCGGCAGTTTTACCGGGTTCTTAACCGACTTCGTGACTTATGGCAAATTAACAACTTCGATTGGAACAATTCGTACAGATATTTCTCTAAGACCTGAAAACAAGGACAGATATAAAATAAAAGGATTGCTGACCGGATCGTATATCGACCTTGGAACGATTACCGATAAACCGGAGTTATTCGGCAACCTCAGCATCAGTGCAAATGTTGATGGCTATGCCTATTCATTAAAGAAATTCGCTGCAAACCTTACGGGAAAGGTAGACAGTGTTGAAATAAACAAATATTTATACCGCAATATCGCTCTGAACGGATTTTTTACTGACAAAACCTGGGATGGAAGCATAAACATCACGGATAAAAATATCAAAATGGACCTGCTGGGATCCTTTAATTTTGAAAAGAAACTTCCCGAATTTGATTTTACCCTTAACCTCGCAAAGGCAAATCTTCACAAACTTAATTTCATTAAATCTGACACCACATCGCAGCTCACAATGCTCCTGACGTCTAACTTCAGGGGAAGTAATATTGACAATCTTGACGGAGAGATAAAACTTCTCAATTCCACTCTCAGAAAGAATGGCAATAATCTTGAACTATATGATTTTTCGATTAAAACTTTTACTGACCTCAAGCAAAAGGTACTAAGTATCCGTACTGATTTTGTCGATGCAGATATCAGAGGAAGATATAATTTTAAAGAAATTGGTCAGCTTATTAATAACACTCTGGCGAATCTCATGCCATCCTGGCGGGGTGTTAATTCTGTAAAAAAACAAATTAAAGACAATGATTTTTCGTTCGATATTAATTTCAGGAACAGCGATAAGATTAACAATTTTTTCAATACAGGGTTCCTGTTAGCCGATAAAAGCTATATAAGGGGAGCTGTCAGGGCTGACAGTATTATCAATGTCACTTGCCGGGCAAAGTCAGTTACTATTAAGAACAATATCTTTAACGATCTTGCATTTGATGGCAAAGTTTCGGGCAATGCTCTGACTGCTACCCTAAATAGTTCCTCTCTGATGCTCCTTAATCAAACAGAGTTCAGGGGATTCAATATCAGTTTCAATACGAAACCTGATAATTTCGTATTTTCAATTGACTGGGACAATAAGGACAATACACTTAACCGGGGCAATTTCACTGCAAGGGGACGGGTAGATGGCAGGATACCTGAAAACTTAAAAAGCAGTTTAAAAAGTACCGGAAAAGTAAAGTCCCCTGTCAAAATCAATCCCATCCTGGCAATTGATATTGATTCCTCCGATATCTATTTAAGCAATAACAGATGGCAAATTAAAAAATCATCGGTACTTATTGACTCTAGCGCAGTAAAGGTAAACAGGTTTTATGTTGGAAATGATAACCACTTTTACCTTGTCGATGGATCCATTTCAGTCAATCCAGCCGACACCCTTAATCTTCAGTTTAATGAGATTGACATTGCTCCCCTTAATTACCTTGGTGATCATAAGAAACTTAATGAATCTGCCAGACTTAAACCTGAAATAAAAGGAACGCTGAATGGCAAAATCCTTTTGATTGATTTATACAGAAATATGCTCCTTGAAGGCAACCTTAATATTAAAGGTTTTTCGCTGCTGGGAACCGAATTTGGAAGTTTGTCTGTAAAATCAGCATATGATATTGTAAAAAAAGTAATTAACATTAATGTCAGCAATGATCAGAATGGATTGAAGGCTATTGAAGCTGAGGGTTACTATGACCCTGTTTTAAAGAAATCAAGGCTTGCCATAAACACAAACAAGTTGCCCGTCATCTGGCTGAATCCATTATTAAAAGCATTTGCGTCGGGAATAACAGGAACCGTATCAGGCAAGGTTATACTTACAACTGAATCCAATAATCTCTGGCTAAATGGAGCTGTCCTGGCAGAAAACGGAACGGTTAAAGTCGATTATCTTCAGACAAAATACAAGCTCAACGACTCGGTCAGGTTCGACAGGGAGGGAATTAAATTTAACAACCTGAAAATGACGGATGAAAAGGGCAATTCCGGCTTTGTTTCAGGATCTGTCAATCATAAAAATTTAAAGGAGTACACTGCTGACATTAGCGTGAATTTCAACTCATCTCCAATTCAGGTGCTCAATACTAAGTCCAAGGACAATACCATGTTCTATGGAACAGCCTATGGGTCAGGAGTTACTTCTATTAAGAGCGACGGAAATTCACTTTCGTTCGACATTTCGGCTAAAACCGGGAAAAACACAAAGTTCTATATCCCGCTAACCGAAAGTCTTTCTGTGTCAGATTACTCATTCATATCATTTCTGGATCCCAAAAAGAAAACAGGTGAAAACGCACAAAATGAATCCGACAAATCAGCTCTGGCAGGATCGAAAAAGACCGGATTCGATATTAATTTCGACCTTGAGGTAAATCCTGATGCCGAAGTACAGCTTATTTTTGACTCAAAGGCTGGGGATATCATGAAAGGAAGGGGCAGTGGAAATCTAAACGTCAGCCTCAACAGAAAAGGGGAGTTCAGAATGGTTGGAGACTATATTATTGAGGAAGGGGATTACCTGTTCACCCTTGGCAATATCCTTAATAAATCCTTTTCCGTGGAAAACGGAGGAAGAATTATCTTTAACGGTGATATCTATAATGCAGAAATTGATATAAAGGCTATTTACAGGCTTAAAGCATCTCTTGCGGAATTGCTGGGTGATGAAAGATTCAGTGAACGAATCCCTATTGAATGCCAGCTCAACCTATCAGGGAAGCTCTTCAATCCGGTTGTTGGATTTAACATCTATCTGCCTATTGCTGATGAAGAGACAAGAACTTACGTTAAAAACGCACTTTCCTCAGAAGAAGAATTAAGCCGCCAGTTCCTTTACCTGCTTGTCATGAACAGTTTTTATGCCGATCCGGCATTAGTTTCTTCAGCACCGTCAACTGCTATTTCAGGAACTTCCGCAATGGCAGTAACTACTACGGAAATGCTTTCCAATCAGCTAAGTAACTGGCTGTCGCAGATAAGCAACGATTTCGATATCGGATTCGTTTACCGTCCGGGAAGCGGGAATAAGGATATCAACCCACAGGAAGTACAGGTTGCCCTTTCGACCCAGCTCCTGAACAACAAGGTTACGATTAACGGTAATTTCGACGTACGAGGTACTACCGGAAGCAGTACTGATAATACCAACTCCATTACCGGAGATTTTGATGCCGAGTATAAGATAACTGATAAGCTTCGTTTCAAAGTGTTTAACAGGTATAACAATCCATATACCTCCGGTAAAGGTGTCGGAATACCATATACTCAGGGTATTGGAATATTCCTCAAAAAGGATTTTGATGGTTTCGCCGATCTGTTCAGGAAAAAGGAGAAATCGGATATAATTAAGAAGGATAAAACTCAGATTAAATGAACCGGTTAATATTTTCTTTTGCATGTTTATTATTATCACATACCATAATGACAATTAATTTCGTTTTTTAATAACTTCGCCTGTCAGTTAATCCTGCACCTGTGCAAAATTAACAATGAGGCAATATTGAATATATTAAATTAAGAAAACCCTGTAATTGCAGACAGATTCAAATAGAGATGTTAATACTTATCCTTCCGAGAAAGCGAAAGGATTGGCAGGTGCCGTGATAATTCATGCAATCTTCATTGGATTGCTCTTTTTGATGGGATTTTCAGTTCCCACTCCTTCCGGTGAAGGGGAAGGTATTCTTGTCAATTTCGGCACTGATGAGACCGGGATGGGGCTCGAAGAACCCGCTCCCTCCTATCAGGATATAACTTCTCCTGCGGTTCAGCCTGCCGCCAGGCAAAAACCAGCCGAAGAAACAATGATGACTCAAGACATCGAAGATGCCCCGAAGGTGAAAAAAGAAGATCCTGAAGCTGAAAAGAGAAAAATCGAAAAAGCCGAAGAAGATAAAAAAATCAAGGAACAAATTGAAGCTGATCGCCGTGTAAAAGAACAGGAAGCTATTGAAGCAAGACGGGTAGAGGCCGAACAAAAACGCCAGTCGGATATTATGAACCGTACAAAAAATGCCCTGGCCAACTCAAAGAATATGGGTACCGGCTCAGGCAGTGAAGGAATCACAGGAGGCACAGGAAATCAGGGCTCACTAAATGGTTCTATTGATTCAAAAGTCAGAGGAGAAGGAAACGGGCTTGGAGACAGCGGGACAGGAACCGGCGACAAAGGAATCTCGTTTAAACTTGCCGGGAGAGGATTCAGAAAACTTCCTTCACCCAGGTATGATTACCAGGGCGAAGGAAGAGTAGTTGTAGATGTTACTGTTGACAGACTTGGAAAAGTCATTCAGGCTACGGCAGGAACCAAAGGTTCAACCACTCTTGATACCTACCTGCTTAAAGTAGCCAAAGAAGCGGCTATGTCGGCCAGTTTCGATCCCAAACCTGATGCCCCTGAAGTTCAGAAAGGCACAATCACCTATAATTTCATCCTGAAGTAACCCCGCAGAACCCTGTTTATTTTTTAAACAAATCGTTAATAGCTACCTGAAGATTATCAATAAGATTATTGTCTTTAATAATATAATCAGAGATTCCCTTTCTTGCAAGCTCCAAAACAATTTCGCCCTTCTCCTGTCCCGAAAGAATAATCACCGGAAGCGTAGGTTTTACTTCTTTTATCCTGTTAAAAACCTCCATTCCGTTCATCATCTTAATGTTGCCGTTTACGAAAAAATAATCGAGGATAACAAGGTCAGGATCCTTGTCCAGCACCTTCAGACAATCTTCCCCGAATTCAAAGGCCTCTACTGCACTTTCTTCATTGGTAAACCTCCTGGATACAAGTTTATTGATAAACTGGTCGTCATCGACTATAAAAATCAGTTTTTTGGTCTTCATCGGGATATTTTTGAGTTTGTTATTTGTTAAATTTAAGCGTTTAGGTACAAAGTTAAAATAAAACTGATTTCTTTTTTATATTTTATCAAATGCTAACTAACAAATTATATCAGAATGCAGTTGTTTGTCAAAAATATGTCTTAACTGATATTTAATTATACACTTCGATTCTTTCCAAACAAAATGTTGAAATTTTCAGCAAAACCCGTGTGTCATAAAAATCCGCTAAGGGACTCCTTCCCTGTACTTATTGTACTTATGTTGCTCATTCCGAGAAAAGAGGAAACGACTTCATCATGTCAATTACCTTAAGTCCTACCCTTGTAATTACCCCCTCATTATCAATATTGGAAATTACCTCGTCGATAAGGTCTACTATTATCCCCATATGTTCTTCTCTCAGTCCCCTTGTTGTGACTGCAGGTGTACCTACCCTCAACCCTGAAGTTAAGAATGGAGATCTGCTATCGAATGGAACCATGTTCTTGTTAACAGTGATATGTGAGAGCACAAGTGTATTCTCGACCTTTTTTCCTGATATTTCAGGAAATTTGGTTCTCAGGTCGATAAGCATAAGATGATTATCTGTACCATCGGAAATAACCTTGTACCCTTTATCAATAAAGGCTTTTGCCATAACGTCAGCATTCATTTTAACCCTTGCCTGGTAATCCCTGAACTTTGGATCGAGAGCTTCACCAAAAGAAACAGCTTTAGATGCAATGACATGTTCCAAAGGCCCGCCCTGCACACCAGGGAATACAGCCGAATTTAAAAGTGACGACATCATCCTGACTTCACCCTTTTGAGTTGTGATTCCCCATGGATTTACAAAATCCTTACCCATAAGTATAATACCTCCTCTTGGTCCCCTCAGTGTTTTATGCGTTGTTGACGTAACAATATGAGCATATTTAAGAGGATTATCAAGCAGTCCTGCAGCAATAAGACCTGCCGGGTGAGCCATGTCGACAAGGAAAATTGCACCAACACTGTCGGCAATATCCCGCATGCGCTTGTAATTCCATTCACGGGAATATGCCGATGCGCCGCCTATTATCATTTTGGGTTTTTCCCTGAGAGCAGTAGCTTCCATATCATCATAGTCAACAAGCCCTGTTTCCTGAATAACACTGTAGGCAACAGGTTTGTAAAAAAGGCCGGATGAATTCACTGGCGATCCATGCGAAAGATGTCCTCCGTGGGCAAGATTCAGTCCCATGAAAGTATCACCTGGTTTAAGCACGGTCATAAATACTGCCATATTTGCCTGCGCACCGGAATGAGGCTGCACATTAGCGTATTCGGCACTGTATAGTTTCTTCAGTCTGTCAATGGCGATCAGCTCAGTCTGGTCAACAATCTCACAACCTCCGTAGTACCTGTTTCCCGGGTATCCTTCGGCATATTTGTTTGTCAATACTGAACCCATGGCTTCAAGTACCTGCTGGCTTACAAAATTCTCGGAAGCTATCAGTTCTATTCCGTTTATTTGTCTCTGACGCTCCTTCTCAATAAGATCGAAGATTAGTGTATCTCTGTTCATAGTATTTGATATTTATAAATCATTCTTCTGAAAATTCAATAAGTAACTCTCTGTATCTTGAAAAAATCCTGGACTTCGAGATAAACCCTGCATAATAACCGTCATCCAATACAGGCAAGTTCCATGCACCAGTCTTGCGAAACGTCTCCATAACAGTCTCAATGCTCTCCTTCTTATCCAGATATGAAGGGGGCATGATCATCAGGTCCTTTACTAAGGTAGAATCGTAAAGCTCATGTCTGAACATAATCTCCCTGACGTCGTCAAGAGAAACAACTCCTTCCAGTATATTATATTCGTCAACAACAGGGAAGATATTTCTTTTCGATTTGGCTATAATCCTGACAAGATCTCCGAGGGTTGAAGATGGTTTTACTTTTATCAGGTCTGTTTCGATTTCCTTCTTCCAGTTCATAAGTGTCATTACAGCCTTGTCCTTGTCATGAGTTATCAGGTCGCCGCTGGCTGCAAGCTGAACATGATAGATTGAGTGTTTTTCAAAACTTCTGGTGGTTATATATGCCACAGTAGAAGTTATGATCAGAGGTATAAGCAAACCATACCCCCCGGTTATTTCAGCGATAAGGAAAATCGCCGTAAGCGGAGCATGCATAACTCCTGCCATCATACCAGCCATTCCAACCAGGACAAACCTGTTGTCGGGCAGATCGATTCTTGCAAAGCGTTCAAGAAAGCCTGCAACCATGAAACCGGTAACTCCGCCGATGAAGAGTGTCGGCGCAAAAATACCGCCAACACCTCCTGCACCATTAGTTGAGCTGCTTGCAACAACTTTAAGAAATATCAGACCAAAACCAAAGAGGACAAACCATAAAAAGTTTCCTGAAAAATTCTCAGAAAAACTATTGCTGAAAACAGCATCACTATTTCCCTGTAGAAGCGACATTAAGGAGTCGTATCCTTCCCCGTAAAATGAAGGGAACAAAAATATCAGCCCTGCAAGTACCGACCCTCCGATGAGGAGGCGAAAATACTCATTTTTAACTTTTGCGTAAACTCCTTCAAGAAAAATGGTGGATTTTGAAAAATACAGCGATACAAAGCCTGAAATTATCCCAAGAAGTATGTACCACGGAATGTTAGTCATGTGAAATGACCCGGTAACTTCAAACGTCAGAAGAACCTTGTCGCCCATAAGAAAATATGCAACAGTTGCTGCAGTTACCGAAGAAATAAGCAATGGAACAATTGATGAGATTGTGAGATCGAGCATGAGAATCTCAAGGGTAAATACAATTCCGGCAACTGGCGCCTTGAAAATTCCCGAGACTGCTCCTGCAGCCCCGCATCCAATGAGAAGGGTTACACTTCGGTAGTTGAGCTTAAAGAATCTGCCAATTACCGAACCAATGGATGTTCCTGTCAGGACAATAGGAGCCTCTGCTCCAACGGAGCCTCCGAAACCAATCGTGAGTGTGGTTGCAACAATCGATGTCCAGGTATTATGTGCCTTGATATTGCTTTTCTTTCTGGAAATTGCATAAAGAATTCTGCTTATTCCGTGACTTATCTTCTCTTTAACAACATATCTGACAAATATAAGTGTCAGGAACATCCCGACTACAGGGAAAAAAAGATATAAATAAATACCTGTTCCTGTAGTAAGGTATTCAGTAATGAAAGTATGTGTATAATGAATGGCATTCTTCAGGAAAGCTGCTGCAAGGGCACTTAGAAGCCCTACTACCAGGCTGAGGAAGTAGAGTAGTTTAGTCTGGTCAATATTTACCAACCTGTTTAAAAACTGTTTTCTTAGATTTCTTATACGAAACATAATTATGCAAATATAAAAACAATACTTAACCTTCGCCGATTTTTATTTAAGTTTGTCCTCTGGCAAATGTCCCCTTCCGGCCTTTTGTTTAGCTTACAAATTTTATACTCAGGTATGATAAGATTCAACAGATACACTCTGGATAATGGCTTAAGAATCCTGGTCAGTGAGGACCGGTCAACACCTCTTGTCGCGATGAATATATTGTACGACGTGGGATCACGCGATGAAGATCCTCAGGCAACAGGACTTGCCCATCTCTTTGAGCACCTGATGTTCGGAGGATCTGTAAATATCCCTGATTATGATACTCCATTACAGATGGTTGGAGGAGAAAACAATGCTTTTACGAACAATGATATCACAAACTACTATCTTACTGTCCCTTCGGAGAATATAGAGACAGGTTTCTGGCTAGAATCTGACAGAATGCTTGAACTGGATTTTTCCCAAAAGAACCTTGATACTCAAAAAAATGTGGTTCTCGAAGAATTCAGGCAACGTTATTTAAACCAGCCCTATGGCGATGCAATTCTTAAGCTTCGGCCACTCGCCTATAAGGTTCACCCATATCGCTGGCCTACAATCGGGATGGATGTTGCACATGTTGAAAATACAAATCTTGAGCAGATCAGGAATTTTTTCTTTTCCCATTATGCTCCGAACAATGCGATTATGGCCCTTTCAGGCAACATAACCCCTGAAACTGCAATACGTCTTTCCGAAAAATGGTTCGGGACAATTGAAAGAAGAAAGATAAAACATCGAAATTTGCCCATTGAGCCTGAACAGACAGAATCAAGAATAATTACAATTGAAAGCGATGTACCTTCCGATGCCCTGTATAAGGTATGGCATATCGGACCAAGAAACAGTGCCGATTTTCAGACTCTGGACCTTATCACAGACCTACTTGCCGGAGGCGAATCGGGCAGGCTTCACACTATACTTGTAAGGGATAAGAAGTTATTCAGCGAGATAAACGCATATATTACTTCAGATATTGATCCCGGTCTGATATTTGTACATGGGAAACTTATGAAAAATATTGATATTCAGCATGCTGATAATGCAATAAGTGAAGTTCTCTCCGGATTGCTTGCTCCTGAAGGTATTGAAGATGAGATGGAAAAGGTTAAGAACAAATTTGAATCATCGACAGTTTTTTCAAACACAAGCATACTAAACAAGGCTGTAAATCTGTCTTTCTTCGAACTGATGGGAAATGCCGACTTAATAAATCATGAACCCGAGCTATACAGAAAGGTAACACGTGCAATGGTTACTGAAGCAACCTCGAAATATCTGGTTCCATCAAATTGCAGCACTTTGTATTATAAATCAACAAACAGGAAACTGTAATGAGTAGTTTTTCCAGAATTCAACCTCCTGTTTTTCCTGTTTCGAAAGTAACGATCCCCGAAGCCAGATCGTTCAACCTCAGAAACGGAGTCCCGGTTTACCTGATAGAAGCTGGTACTGAACCAATAATGCGCATAGAATTTACATTCCGGGCCGGGCTTGTTAAGGAGGATGTTCCGCTTCTCGCTTCAACTGCAAATATTATGCTCACCGAAGGTTCGGCAAGCTATAGTTCGGAAGAGCTAAACAGCCTCATCGACTTTCATGGTGCCTTCATTAATTCCTATAATGAAAAAGACCGCGCCGGAATTGTAATGTTTTTCATGAATAAGCACATCGAAAAGATCCTTGAACTTTGTCGCGAAATACTTTTTATGCCCCTTTTTCCTGATAATGAACTTAATTCACTGCTTCAAAAAAGGCATCGCTGGTACCAGGTCAACAGGGAAAAGGTTCAGAACCGTTCAATTGAACAGTTTTTTGAATGCATCTTCGGGAACAACCATCCTTATGGCAGGCAGATAACTGATGATGACTTTTCAGGTATTAATCCCAAACTCCTTCATGAATTCCACTCCAGACACTACTCGCCTGATAATATGGCTGTCATTGTTTCAGGCAGGTTACATGAAAAAACTACTGAACTTCTCGATCACTTCTTTGGTGATATTGAGGCCGGAAAATCGATTTCGAAAGAAATTAACCTCGTGTTAAAAGGAAGCAATGAAAGGAAAGTCCATGTGGAAAAAAACGGGGCTGTTCAGACAGCAATCAGGATTGGTTCACCAACAATTAATAAAAGGCATCCGGATTATCCTGGTCTGAAGTTCCTTGATTCAGTTCTTGGAGGATATTTCGGATCCCGATTGATGAGAAACATCCGGGAAGATAAAGGCTTCACTTATGGAATAAGTTCCTCGGTAACCTCACTTAACCTTTCGGGATATTTAATTATTTCAGCAGAAGTAGCACCGAAGAACCTGCAGATGACCATTGATGAGATTTACAGGGAAATAAGGCTGCTGCAGGAAGTTCCAGCGGGAAGCGAAGAACTTTCCGTAGTAAGGAATTATATGTCGGGCGAGATGGTGCGAATGTTCGACGGGCCGTTCGCACTTGCTGAAAGTTTCAGATCGGCTTGGGAATTCGGTCTTGACAACAATTATTACCACAGGCTGTGGGATAAAATAATGACAATAAGCCCCGATGAAATAATTACCCTTGCCCGAACGTATTATAATACGGATGAACTTTATCAGGTCACTGTCGGTTCAAAATGAAAATAAATTACAAGTACATATTATACCTTCTTGTTTTTCTGAGGACTACGGCAGGGTTCTCCCAACCTGACTGCACTACCGCTCCCCCACTCGCTCCTCAGCTTATTTCCGTTTCGGTGCAATATGAGACAGGTAAAACGAAACTTTCATGGACTCCCAGTCCTTCAACCGGCATAGCAGCCTATATTATCTATTCTTTCAAATCAGGCGACGGAATGGTACTGGACACAATCCGTGATCCTATGGCAACAAGCTTTGTTCTTAACACTACAGTTTCAAAGTATTTCAGTGTTTCTTATGTTGTTGCTTCTATGCGTCTTCCCCGCTGCACCAGCTCCTTCTCAAATGTGGTAAATTCAATTTTTTGTGAAGCCTCGCTGGATACTTGCAATAAGAAAATTCTGATTTCCTGGAACACATATTCTTCATTAAAACAAAAGGTTACCGGATATTCAATCCAGTCAGCCACCGATGGAGTAAATTTCAGTGAAATTGCCTCTGTTGATCCCGCTGAAACAAAATATACGCTGGATAAATTTGAAGTAAATTCAAATTATTGTTTTGTTGTAAAGGCCAATATAGAAGATGGCAGCTTTTCTTCGTCAAACAAAATATGCCTCTCAACCAGGATGCAGAGGCCTCCGGCATGGATTAATGCCGATTACGCATCGGTAAATAGTGAAAATAAGGTCGAATTAGCATTTACAATAGATCCTCTGTCAGAAATCTATAATTTCAGTCTTGACAGAAAAAACATCGCTGCAGGAACTACAAGAGTGATCGGACAACCTCTCTCAGTGAACGGATCCATAAGTTTTACCGATAACAAGTCTGATATTGACTCTGTATATCAATACAGGTTGTCAGCAATAAACAGCTGCAATATCCCTGTTACCTTTTCTAATCCTGCCACAAACCTTGTACAGTCGTTCGACCGGATAAACAGTGACATTTATCTCAAATGGAACTCCTACCGTCTGTGGAAAGGACAAAATGAAGGATATACGATATTCACAGACACAGGAAACGGGTATGAAGAACAAGGCTTTGTACCGGCCACAGATACCTCGTATGTTTTAAAATACAGGGATATAATGTACAAGGTATCAGGCAATAACGTCTGCTTTTACATAAGCACAAAGGAGACATCAAATCCTCATGGAATAGAGGGCCGCTCACAATCACAAATTCTATGTACTGAGCCAGCGGAAATCATCACTGTTCCGAATTTATTCACTCCCGACAATGACCAGGTAAATGATCTTTTCAGGCCTGTCATATCCTTCACCCCTTCACAATATCGACTGGTTATAACAGACAGGCACGGTAAAATACTTTTTGAATCGTCCGGTTTTTATGGATCCTGGGATGGAACCGAATCAGGAAAACCTGTTCCTCAGGGTGTTTACTTATGGTATTTAAAAACTACCACTCCATCGGGTAAAGAAATTTCAAAAACAGGAACTGTTACAATCATCAGGGCATACTGAATTAAATTAGCTTAATCAACAATTCTGCTTTTCAATTGTTTTGTTTCAGCACATCTCCTGAAAAGCTTTACGGAACTCCAATGGCTTTTGAATATGAGTAAATGTTTCCCTGGTTCCGCCGGTTCCAATTATAGTAATATCTCCGTAACCGAAAATACGGCCCATAACAGGTTGATCGACATTAACACTTTCTATCTTCGAGAGGTTCATCTCAATTGTTCTTCGTGAAATGAAACCTGTTTTTATAATAATCCTTCTATTCGTTACGGCAAACTCCGAAAGCTTCCTCTGAAATAAAGGAATCAGGAAAAGGCTGAATAAGCCTCGCAGTGTCAGAAAAATAACCCAATGAAATTTAGTTTCATAAACAACATTTTCATCGCGGATCAGATGATTGTCAATATAGTTTCCCATGTGCAAAATGCTTTTTTGATGTTAGCATCACCTGATAATGGATGATGATGGCAAATTTAACTTATTATGACATATCTCAACTGATTAGCTTTATGATTTTTTAGCTGGAATATGTTTTCTTAATTTCTTCCTTAACCTGGGCAGAGCTAATTGGCTCATCATTCTTCGTATTCATTGAAAATATATCGGGAATCGTTATCTTTGTAGTAATGAAGTGTGATGATGAGAACTTATAATGGGTAATAAGGATATTTTTGATGATGAAGACAGCAAACATATTCAGTTGGAATATGATTCGCTAGTTAATAATCTGCTGAGGTGCAATAAGCCAGGAGACAGGGAACTGATCGAAAAGGCATTTCTTATTGCAAATGAAGCCCACTGGAATATGAGGCGCAAGTCGGGTGAGCCTTATGTAATCCATCCTATTTCTGTTGCCAAAATTGTAAACAGGGAAATAGGTCTTGGTGCAAAATCCATTGCAGTGGCTTTGCTCCATGATGTAGTTGAAGATACTGACTATTCGCTTGAGGACGTAGAGAGAGATTTTGATCCGAAAATTGCGCTGCTGATCGATGGTCTGACTAAAATCTCGGGAACTTATAATAAGGATAGCTCTTCATCGCTTCAGGCGGAAAACTTCAGGAAAATGCTCCTTACTCTTTCCGATGATGTAAGGGTTATCCTGATTAAAATAGCCGACCGTCTTCATAATATGAGGACTCTCAATTCGATGCCCGAACGCAAAAAGATGAAGATCGCTGGCGAGACTATCTATCTTTATGCACCGTTGGCAAACAGGCTGGGATTGTATGCCATAAAAAGCGAACTTGAGGACTTAAGCTTTAAATTCCGTCAGCCTCAGATTTACGAGGAAATAGCCATAAAACTTAAACACAGCGAAGAGAAATATATCTCGATGATCAACAGGTTCTCTGAACCAATCATTGAGAAATTGAGTATGGCGGGATTCAGATTCGAGATCAATGGCAGACCTAAGTCTATTTTTTCGATCTGGAACAAGATGCAAACAAAGAATGTGCCTTTTGAAGAGGTTTATGACCTCCTTGCAGTCAGAATAGTATTTGAAACATCGCCGGGCGTTTCAGAAAAGACACAGTGCTGGAACATCTATTCAATAATAACTGATACCTACCTGCCTAAGCCTGACAGGCTACGCGATTGGGTAAGCAGGCCAAAACCAAATGGTTACGAAGCTCTTCATGTTACTGTTATGGGTCCCGACGGAAAATGGGTTGAGGTCCAGATCAGGAGCATCCGGATGGATGACATTGCAGAGCGCGGATATGCTGCTCACTGGAAGTACAAGGGCGACGAGTCTCAGGAAAATGAGCTCGACAAATGGATTAAAGGAATCCGTCAGATACTTGAGAACCCTCTTGAGGACCCTATTGAGTTTCTCGATGAGTTCAAGATGAACCTTTTCTCGTCCGAAATTATAGTCTTCACTCCAAAAGGATTGCTTGTAAGTCTTCCAAAAGGCGCGTCAGCCCTCGATTTCGCCTATGAGATACATACTCAGATCGGCAACAAGGCAATCGGAGCAAAAATCAATTACAAGCTAAATCCTGTCAACGCGATACTAATGAGTGGCGATCAGGTGGAGATAATTACTTCCGACATTGCAAAACCGGAAAAAGAATGGCTCTCCTTCGTCAGAACTTCAAAAGCAAAAGAGTCAATCAAAAATGCCCTGAAGATTGAATCAAAGGACAGTCTTCAGCTGGGAATGGAGATACTCGAAGTAAGACTCAATGAACTCGGTCTTACATCAAATAAAGAGATCATTAAAAAGCTGATTGCATCATATGAAGTTTTAAATAAGGAGGAACTGTATTCTTCGATAGCCCAGGGAAAAATAAAACTCGATAATCTGAAACGTCTGACAAAGAAAAGTACCCCAAATAACGTTATAAAATACTGGGAGCTTAAACTTATCGGATCAAAAAAGGAAAAAAAGGAAACGACACCTGCTGCACAGGAAACTATTGATAAAAGGGTGCCGTTTCTGTTAAGGGAAAATGTTGAAAATGCCGGCCAATCTTATGAGATTGCCAAATGCTGCAATCCTATCCCTGGCGATGAAGTTCTCGGATATCATTCTCCTGAAGGAACAATTATCATTCATAAACCAAAATGTCCTGCGGCTATCAGGATCATGTCGAATGAAGGTAACCGGATAATTGCAGTAAAGTGGGCAATACATAAACTTGTGTCTTTCCTTGCAAGGATAAGCATGTCGGGTATCGACCGCATCGGACTTGTTAACGATGTAACAAAAATAATATCTGCAGAATTGCAGGTCAATATGAACAGAATTTACATTACTGTGCAAAATGGGATTTTCGATGGAACAATTGACCTGTATGTCCATCACAGCAAAGACCTTAACAATCTCATACTTAAAATTTCAAATATCAAGGGTATAGAAAGTGTAAAGAGAGTTGAGGATTTCACCGAGTGATTTTTCAATAGGTTCAGCCTTCCCCAACGGAAAAAAATAAGTACTTTTGCTATTATCTTAAATTAGACCAGATATGATTAGCGATGATACAAGGCTGACCGTTAAGAAAATCTTCACCGAATATCTCGAAAAGAAGGGCCACCGAAAAACACCGGAGCGGTTTGCAATACTTGATGAGATTTACTCCCGTACCGGTCATTTCGATATTGAGTCGCTTTACATTTTCATGAAGAACAAAAATTACAGGGTAAGCAGGGCTACACTATATAATACAATAGAATTATTGCTTGATTGCAATCTGGTAATCAAGCACCAGTTCGGAAAGAACATTGCCCAGTTTGAAAGAGCATACCAGTGCGGACAGCACGATCATATGATAGATCTGGAAACTGGTAGGGTAATAGAATTCTGCGATCCCCGGATTCATGAGATAATCAAGACCGCAAGTGAACTGTACGGCTTCACTGCCCAATACCACTCTCTTTACATTTATGGCGATATTTCAAACAGCCCGGAAAACAAACAATAAATCATCGGGATTTAAGCAGAAATATTTTGTACATTGCAACTAAGATAAAACTTAACAAAAAGAACACGTAGCATGAACTTTGACATACTATTAGGGCTCCAGTGGGGTGATGAAGGAAAGGGTAAAATAGTAGATGCTTTAAGTCCCGGATACGACATTATTGCTCGTTTCCAGGGGGGGCCCAATGCAGGTCATTCCCTGGAATTCAATAATATGAAACACGTTCTTCACCTGATACCATCGGGAATTTTTCATCCTGATAAACTAAATATTATCGGCAATGGTGTTGTTATTGATCCTGCTGTATTCATGAAGGAGATTCTCGAGCTGGGGCCTTCCGTTGAAGAACTTGCCGGACGGCTTGTGATATCATCCAGGGCCAATCTTATCCTGCCCAGCCATCGAATACTCGACGCTGCCTACGAAGCGCACAAAGGAAATACAAAAATAGGATCAACACTGAAGGGTATAGGCCCTGCTTATACCGATAAAACAGGTAGAAACGGACTGAGAGTTGGAGATATTTTCAATGAAAATTTCAGGGCTCTTTATGACGAACATGTAAATGGTCACCTCTCAATACTTAAAAGCTACAACTTCAGTTTCAATATTGAGGAGTACGAAAAGGGATGGTTTGAAGGTATCGAGCTGATTAAGAAATTTAAGGTTTTGAATACCGAATATCTGGTAAATGAGATGGCCGTGAAGGGAAAGAAAGTCCTCGCCGAAGGAGCTCAGGGAACTATGCTGGATGTTGATTTCGGTTCATATCCTTTTGTTACTTCATCAAACACTATAAGTGCAGGCGCTTGCACAGGTCTTGGAGTATCACCAAAACTAATTGGAGAGATTTTCGGTATTTTCAAGGCATATTGTACAAGGGTAGGAAGCGGACCTTTTCCGACAGAACTATTCGATGCGACAGGAACGGAGTTGCGTGAAAAAGGGAAGGAATTCGGATCCACCACGGGACGGCCAAGAAGGTGTGGTTGGATTGATCTTCCGGCACTTAAATACTCTATAATGATTAACGGCATAACACAGCTTTTCATGACTAAAGCCGATGTCCTCTCAGGCTTTAAAACTATAAAAGCCTGCACATCATACAGAGTCGATGGAGTTGAATGCCATGAGTTGCCATTTAGCAGCGATTCAGCCATTGAGCCTGTATATACCGAGCTGAAAGGTTGGGAGGAAGATATCAAGGATCTTAAGGAATACAAACATCTGCCTGTTTCACTCATAAATTATATAGAGTTTATAGAAAAGCATACAGGTATTCCGGTAACAATGATTTCTGTTGGTCCTGACCGCGAAGAAACTATATTCAGAAACTAGAACGGTTTTTACTTTACCACATAAAGCCAGGCCTTTGGTTCGATCGTTGTTTTAAACTCCCTCAGACGCTCCATTGCTTGTTTTTGATTATCATAAGCCTCTGCTGAAACATATTCAACACTGTCGTCATTTGCATTAATAATATCAGAGTTGAATCCCCTTGACTTGTAAGATTCAGAAAGGTCGCGCGCATTCTGGGAATTCGTAAAACTTCCGACAATTATTTTATACTTCAATCTGCTGTTCTGCATTTTTCGGTTTTCATCCTCTTTTCTTGCCGAATCAAGTCTGGAATTCTCGAGTGATATTTGCTCTTCCTGAATGAACCTTAAAGAATCTGAGACCCGGATGCTATCCTGTTTTTGTTTTAACATCATTGCCTTCAAGGCTGATTCCTTAAAGAAAATGTTCCGCTTAATAAATTTACATGACGAAAATGTCAAGAATAAAAAAAATAAGAAAAAGAACAATATCCATCTCATAACAAGGCATTTAAGATTGAGACTAATGATTAAATAAAAAATCCAGCTCTACCCCTTGCAAATATACAAATTACTAAATATCAACCAAAATATTAATAATGGATATTCCTCTACTCATAATTATCACAGATTTAGTATATTCGGCATGATAAAAAACCAAACCTAATAATCTATCACATGAAGTCGCTGATACAATTTTTTGAAGAGAGCGTTGAACAATTCAGCAGTAATGTCTACCTGTGGGAAAAACCCAATGATAAATATGAAGGCACTACCTATTTTGAAACAAAAAAGCAGGTTTGTGAATTTGCAGCCGGACTTTTAACACTAGGTGTAAAAAAAGGTGACAGGCTCAGCCTTATCTCCGAAGGAAGAAACAGTTGGGTAATAGGAGAACTTGGAATTCTTTATACCGGTGCGATAAACGTGCCTCTTTCCGTAAAACTTTCACCGGATGAAGTCAAATTCAGAATTAACCATTCCGGTTCCAAAATGATACTGGCATCGTCAATCCAGGCTCAAAAGCTGAAAGACCTTATTCATGATTGTCCCCAGATTGAAAAGATTATTCATTTCGACACCCAGGAAGAATATGCAGGAAATGAGATCCATTTTAATGAGGTAAGAAAACTTGGCAGGGAGTGGCTCGAAATTGCTGAAAATGCTGCGGCGTTCAGCGAATTGTCTAAGAGTATTACCCCGGCTGACTTCGCCAATATCTGTTACACTTCAGGCACTACTGCTGATCCAAAGGGAATAATACTTACTCACGGGAACTATGTGACAAACGTCTACCAGGCCTATAGTCTGATGGACCTTCCCCCATTTTATAAAACCCTCCTCATTTTACCCTGGGACCATTCATTCGGACATACTTGTGGTATTTATGCCTTCATGGGAAAGGGTGCCAGTATTGCATCGGTGAAAACAGGAAAGACTCCCATGGAAACTCTCCGGAATCTTCCCGGCTGCCTTAAGGAGATCAAACCAAATCTTCTGATGAGTGTTCCTGCTATTGCAAAAAACTTCCGCAAGAATATTGAGAAAGGAATTAAGGAAAAAGGGAAATTTACTGAATTGCTTTTTAATCATGCACTTAAAATTTCTTACTCCTACAATAAAGAAGGCTGGAATAAAGGACAAGGACTGCAAAAGATAAAAAAGCCACTTATCGATTTCTACGATAAGTTAATATTCAGTAAGATACGTGAGGCTTACGGCGGGGAACTTGATTACTTCATCGGAGGTGGTGCCCTTCTCGATATTGAACTGCAACGGTTTTTTTATGCCCTCGGCATACCAATGTTCCAGGGATACGGGCTTAGTGAAGCAGCTCCTACAATATCATCGAATTCAATGAGCAGACATAAACTGGGTTCATCGGGAGTACTTGTGAACAATATGGATCTTAAGATCTGCGACGATGACGGGAATGAACTGCCAACCGGGCAAAAAGGCGAAATAGTTATCAGGGGCGGAAACGTAATGCATGGCTACTGGAAAAACGAATCCGCTACGAAAGAAGCATTAAGGGACGGCTGGCTATATACCGGCGACATGGGATATATGTCGGAAGACGGATACCTATATGTTTTGGGACGTTTTAAAAGCCTGCTTATCGCCGATGACGGTGAAAAATTCAGTCCTGAAGGCATTGAGGAGGCAATGACTGAACAATCGAAATACATCGATCAGGTTGTGCTGTTCAATAACCAAAAACCTTATTCGGTAGCCCTGGTAGTGCCCAATCAGCATATGCTTAAGTTATTTCTTGAAGAAAAAGACCTCACAGCCAGCTCTGACGAGGGTGTTCGCTCTGTATTAAACCTTATCGAAAGCGAGGTCAATGAATACCGGTCTAACGGCAAATACGGTAAAATGTTCCCGCAGAGATGGCTTCCTGTAGCTATCTGCATACTCGAAGAAAGCTTTACAGAAGATAATGGGCTAATGAATTCAACAATGAAGATTGTGAGAGGAAAAATAATGGATAAGTACCACGATCTTATTGAATACCTTTATACTCCTGATGCCAAGGCAATAACAAATGAAAGGAATATTGAAGAGGTTGAAAAGATGAAATTGGGATAAGGAGAAGATAAAAGACAAAAGACAAAAGATAAAAGTCATAAGATCCTGTTAAATAAAGATAATGAAACCTTCCTTACGATTTGCTGCGTCTGCGCTGCTAGTGATGAGTGTATCCTGTACTCAAAAACCACCAATTTCATGGAAAATCGCTGAAAACCCTATTGTTACGGAATGGGCTGGCGATGTCGATCCAGCCAAACCCTGGCTTAACTATCCTCGACCCGACATGTTGAGAACTAATTGGATATCTCTTAATGGAATGTGGGATTATGCCATTACCCCGAAGGAGGCCAAACCTGAAAAGTGGGATGGCCAAATTCTGGTCCCCTACCCCGTTGAATCAGCTCTTTCAGGCGTAAGGAAAAGAGTTTCGGAGAACGAAAATCTGTGGTACAGAAGATCATTTAAAGTTCCAAATCCCTGGAAAAAGAAACACCTGCTCCTTAATTTTGAGGCATGTGACTGGGAAACAACTGTTTGGATCGACGGAAAAGAGGCAGGGAAGCACCTGGGAGGTTATGATCCATTCACTTTTGACATAACCCCGTTTCTCAATACCCAGAAAGACCATGAACTGATCGTTTGCGTCTGGGATCCTACAGATAAGGGACCCCAACCGCGTGGCAAACAGGTAGCGGCTCCTGGTGGAATCTGGTATACACCAACTACAGGAATATGGCAGACGGTTTGGATAGAACCTGTAAATGAATCCTATATCTCCTCCTTCCGTACAATCGCCAATCCTGACGATGGAACCATCTCGATAAATGCAGTGACAAATGGTACAGATCAGGGTACTATTTCCTACACTGTAAAAAAAGATGGCAGGCAGGTTTCAGCGGCTGAAGGAAAAACAGGTATGGACGTTACATCTTCTATTGAGAAACCGGCCCTATGGTCTCCGGAATCACCTTCGCTTTATGATATTGAAATTGAACTTAAAATAGGCAGCAAAATAGTTGACAAAGTAAAATCATATACCGGCTTCAGAAAAATCTCAATTGGCAAATCAGCCGATGGCTTTACAAGAATGCTTTTGAATAATTCCTTTATATGGCAAAACGGGCCTCTCGACCAGGGTTTCTGGCCCGATGGCATCTACACTCCTCCCACCGAAGAAGCTATGGTATACGACCTTAAAATGACCAAAAAAATGGGGTTCAACATGCTCAGGAAACATGTTAAGGTTGAAAACAGGATCTTCTACTACTGGTGCGACAAATTAGGAATTCTGGTTTGGCAGGATATGCCCAGCGGAGATGAGTATATTGGAGGAGATGATCCCGACATAACTAAATCAAAAGAGTCGACTGAGCAGTACGAATTGGAATTAAAAAGGATGATAGAGACAAAATACAACCATCCTTCAATAATCATGTGGGTTCCATTCAATGAGGGCTGGGGCCAGTTTGAAACCGGAAGGATCACTGATCTCATAACCGGTTATGATCCGACAAGGCTTGTCAACAGCGCATCAGGGTGGACCGACAGGGGAACCGGCAGCGTTAGTGATATTCATCATTATCCCGATCCTGCTGTCCCTCAGTCTGAAGAAAAAAGAGCTATTGTCCTCGGTGAATTCGGTGGCCTCGGATTGCCGGTTCAGGGACACACCTGGGAACAAAAAAACTGGGGCTACAGGAACATGGAAGATTCACTTCAGCTTTTATCAAAATATGAATCATATTACGAACAGGTTCAGAAATTCGTAAATGAAAAAGGACTGAGTGCGACAATCTATACTCAGACAACCGATGTTGAAACCGAAACAAACGGCCTGATGACCTATGACAGGAAGATAAATAAAATGGGCGCTGAAAATGTCTTCAGAGCCAACAATAACATCATTCCTCCCACATTAGCCCCGGGATCAAGAATCTTCACCGATACGTTTACGGCAGAACTGAATAATAACAGGAACGGAGGCAAAATATTCTATACTCTCAATGGCAGCGAACCTTCAATCAAATCCTTACTGTTTAACGGACCAGTTGCAATTACGGAAACCTGTACACTGAAGGCTTTTACTAAATGGGACGACGCAGAAAGCCGTCCGGTCACCTTCCTCATAGAAAAGAAAGAACTTATGCCAGCTGTGGATCAGGCGAATCTGAAACCTGGTCTGCGGGCGGCAATCTACGATGGTAGATTTACAAAAATGCCTGACTTTAACTTACTTAAGCCTGTTATGATGAAAACAGTACGAAATGTCACCCATCTAGTTGCAGAAAAGGATTCATTTTTTGCAATAGTTTTTGAGGGATTCTTACAAATTCCTGCTGATGGCGTTTACGGGTTATCTGTCAATTCCGACGATGGCAGCAAGCTTATTATCGACGGCATGGACACTGTTGTAAACGACGGAATACATGGCATGCGGGAGGAAGGAAAGCACTTTCCTCTTGCCAAAGGGTATCATAAGATCAGAATAGAATATTTTCAGGGTGAAGGAGGCGTGGGGCTTGAATTCCTCTTAGAAGCCCCGGGACAATTAAAGACCATTGCTCCTTCATCGATGTTCTTTAATTGAGACAGGCAGAAATATTTCCCCTTTCGGGAGCAGGTTCAAAGCCTGCTCTTGAAAGGTAAAAATGTCATGAAGTCGGCGTGATGCACAATATAAGCTTCTGTAGTCCTTTTCACAAGGTCGCCTTCATGTGCATGTGCGGCGATGATATGGCATACTTCGGGAGGCACACCACACTCCTCAGCAAGCGAAACGCCTGAGAAGGGATGTCGTAAATATTGCCCGTATTTTCCCTGAACAGATTTTCCGTCCTTATCCAGCTCATATTCAAGCAGCTTGCCCACATCGGCCAGAATAGCGCCGGAAAGAAGAACATCCATATTTACAGGAAGGTCATTCCCGAAAAATTCATTCATCTTTTCGCCACTAGCTTTTGCTACGTGAACGACGCATCGTTTATGAGCCATGAAACTCACCTTCAGATCGGGACCGCATAAAAGAGTAAACGGAATCCTCTCAAGATCATCTGCCGTAAGAATACTTCGTTCCAACGCGATTTCCCAGGTTTTAGCTGTTTTTTCACGAAGCGTATTGTCGGTTATCCATTCCAATTCAGGCCACAGTTTGAGAACCTCATCATTCATGTTAAATAATTTTCAATTATTAATTAAGTTTTTCAATAATAGCGTCTGCCATCTGAGTGGTAGATGCGGCACCTTTGTTAATTACATCAGGATGTCCCGACATCTTCATCATATCATAGGTCATCACTTTACCTTCTTCAATTACATCTGAGACAGCCTTCCTTATCCGCGAAGATATATTATCCTCACCAAGGTAATCCAGCATCATACAGGCTGATTCAACCATGGCGATAGGGTTAACTATCGATACTTCAAAGTCAGCGTATTTGGGAGCTGATCCGTGTGTCGGTTCAAAAACTGCAATTCCGTCAGATGAGAACTGGGCACTGCAGGCAAATCCAAGTCCTCCTATAAGTCCTGCAAAACCGTCGGATGCTATATCACCAAACATGTTGCCGGCAACAATTACTCCATAATCTTCAGGGTTCTTTGTAAGCCACATCATTTGAGCATCAATATTGGTATTGAGAAGTTTTATGCCGGGGTATGAGTTCTTCTGTATCTCCTTTGCAAGCTTCCACATAAGTCCGGAAGTTTCCCTGATAACGTTAGGCTTTTCGCATACTGTAACAGACTTATAGCCATATTTAAGCGCATATTCAAAAGCAGCTTCAAGTATTCTGAGTGTAGCACGGCGGGTAAAAATCCTTGTTGATAATGAAATTTCCTCCACTGGCACTTTGCCAAAATTTGCCGCGAACTTAGGATGTGTCATAAATGCCTCATAAACCTGTTTTGGAGGATTTGTCCATTCAACACCGGCATACAGGCACTCGGTATTCTGGCGGAATATTACAACATCCACGAGGGGTTCATCGAGAGTGTTGTCTTTTCCTCTTCTAACAAAATTAAGCGGATTTCCCTTGTAAGACTTGCAGGGTCTGACGCAGATATCAAGGTTGAAATGCTGCCTAAGTCCAACAATGGGGCTTGAATAGGTAAATCCTTTACCCTGCAGATCAGGACTTAACTCAGCTTTTGCTTCTTCATTTGGCTTTGATGTTATAGCTCCGAAGAGAGCAATCTTATGTTTTTCAATAAGGTCAAGAGTTCTTTTTGGCAGTGGATTTCCCTCTTTGCACCAAAACTCCCATCCTATATCTCCAAATTCATATTCCGCTTCAAAACCGGCGGCATTAAGCACTCTGAGCGCCTCATTCAGAACTACCACTCCAATCCCGTCTCCGGGTAATGCAACTATTGTACGTACTGCCATATTATTTAAATTATAAGTTATTCGTATTAATATTTGAAACAATAGTGTAAATATAATGAAATATAAAAAGAGTAAGTTTGCATAACACAGAAAGTTAAATTATGAGCAATTTAGGTCATCTGAATCCGCCAGCGTTATGGACATATTTCGAAGAGATCTGCAAACTTCCGCATATTTCGAAACATGAAGAAAAAATAAGACAATACCTTCTGCAGTTTGCAGAAAAGAACAAACTTGAGGCAAGGGAAGATTTAACAGGCAACATCCTGATAATAAAGGAGGCATCCCCTGGAATGGAAAACAGGGAAACGCTGATTCTGCAAAGCCATCTCGATATGGTAGGTGAAAAAAACGCCTCCAATCCGCATAACTGGCTAACCGACAGTATAAAACCTGTTGTTAACGGCGACTGGGTAGCTGCCGATGGTACAACCCTGGGAGCCGACGATGGCATTGGCATTGCAGCACAGATGGCAATCCTTACTGACCCTGGTCTCAAAGCCGGTCGGATTGAATGTCTCTTTACAGTAGACGAGGAAACCGGTATGACAGGCGCTATTAATCTTAGTCCCGACTTTCTTTCAGGAAGGATCCTTTTAAACCTCGATTCAGAGGATGAAGGTATTCTGTTCATTGGATGTGCCGGGGGCATGGATACCGTAGGAACACTCAAATTTGACAAGGTCAGCATCCCCTCAGGAAGCGGTGCACTTACAATATCCGTAACCGGTCTTCATGGAGGACATTCAGGCGATGAGATACATAAAGGATATGGAAACTCAATCAAGATAATGACCGGTTTGCTCAAAGAAATTTCATCCGGATATAAAATGTCGCTTTCGGAATTTAATGGCGGAAATCTGAGAAATGCTATTCCAAGAGAGGCTTTTGCTACCATTATCATCAAAATTAGTGATATTGAAAAAATAAGGTTACTCACCAATGAATTCCTTGTCAGATGCCGGGCAGAATTCGGAGACCTCGAACCATTGATTGAAATCTCCCTGAAAGAATTCCCTCTTCCATTTTTTTCAATGGACATGGAATGTCAGGAGAAGTTCCTGGATGCCCTGAAGTGTTGTCCTCACGGAGTAATTGCCTGGTCGAAGGAAATGGAGGACCTTGTCGAAACATCCACCAACCTTGCATCAGTCCGCTTCGATAACGAAAATAATATAACAATTGTAACAACCCAGCGCAGTTCCGTCGAACCGGCAAAGCATGAAGCAGCAGAAATGGTGAAAGAATGCCTTGCGAAAGCCGGCGCCATTGTAGTCAGTTCCGACGGCTATCCGGGCTGGACACCTGACGTGACCTCTGAGATACTCTCTATAACCAGAAACTCCTACAGGAGACTCTTTGGTAAGAAGCCGGTTGTGAGGTCGATACATGCAGGTCTGGAATGCGGAATGTTCTATGAAAAAATGAAGGATATCGATATGATCTCATTTGGCCCCACCATAAGAGGAGCTCACACTCCGGAGGAGAAAATCGAGATATCAACAGTTGGGATGTTCTGGTATCTCCTGACCGACGTCATTGAAAACATTCCCTTAAGACAAGAATAGTTTCTTGAATAAGGTACTGCTTTTATGCTATTTGTTTATAAAGAATTCATCCTTACCCGCTCCGCAGATGGGACAAATATAATCATCGGGCAGCCCTGAAAAGGGAGTTCCGGGTTTAACGCCTTCCTCCGGATCACCTAGTTCAGGATCATAGATATATCCGCAAATTGCACATCTGAATTTTTCCACGTTGAATTATTTTACAGGTTTAAGTTTTCTAATTACATCAATTACTGTACCGTCGACCCACTTGACGGCGGCAACAATTTCATCTTCAAAACGGGGTTTCTGAGGCTTACCGCATATTCTTTCTGCTTCATCCTTCATTTCAGTAAGAGACCTTATTGGAAGGCCGCTGCCCTTTACGCTTTCAATCAGGTCACGTCTCAATGGGTTAATAGCAATTCCCCTCTCTGTAATAACAACATCGATGAGTTCTCCTGGACCGCAAAGGGTGGTAACTTCATCTACAATAACAGGTATCCTGTCGCGAAAAAGCGGGATTGGAAGAATCACATTCCTTGCATGGAGGCAATTCTGCCACCCTCCTATTCCATGCAGTAAATAACCATCGGAATGAGTAACCACATTGCCATTAAAATTAAGGTCTATCTCGGTAGCCCCCAGGATCATAATATCCATCAGGCTGGTCAGATTTCCCTTAGAATGATAATTATAGGCGTTAAAGACCGGATAAGCAATATGATTCGGATTATTTTCGATCGACCGTACAGAGTCCAGGTCGAATGCCTGGGCATCAAGGATATGACCCATCTGGCCCTCCTCAAGCATTTTAACCATATACTTTGTGCTACCCCCAAACCCGAATTTTGACTTCCAGCCCTTGTCTTTAAGAATCTGATGAACAAAGACTGCTATTGCCAGGGACGTACCTCCGGCACCGGCCTGCATCGTTACACCATCCTTCAGAATCCCTGATTTTTCGATAAATGCTGCGGTAAGTTCAGCAATAAGAAGTCGGTCGGGACTTTTGGTAACCTGAGTCGTACCCGATACAATCTTCTCCGGAATACCAATTTTATCCACGACAACGACATAATCAACATAGTTACCTTCAATTTCCATAGGGAAACAGGGCATTTCAATCAGGTTATCAGTAACAATAATAACCTTCGTAGCATACATGGAATCAGCCTTGCCATATCCTATTACACCGCATGCAGAACTGCCTCCCGTGCCTTTTGCATTTCCGAAGGAATCTGCCGACGGAGCAGCCAGTACTGCTATATCGATCTTTACTTCGCCATCCTGAATAGCCTGAACACGGCCCCCGTGTGACCGCAGTACAGCTGTTCCCTTCATTTTTCCTTCTGATACAAACCTGCCCAAAGGGCCGTTCATACTTCCTTCAATCCTGTTAATAGTCCCGTCTTCAAGGTATTTTATCACAGGGTCGTTGCATGGGAATGAGGCAGAAGGAAACCAAATAAGGTCTTTTATATTCATATCTGAAGCTATGTCAAATACCTTGTTGCTTATGAGGTCCCCGTCACGAAGGTGATGATGAGTCGAAATCGTCATTCCGTTTTTAAGACCGCAAAGCCGTAGCGCTTCTTCAAGTGATGATACAACCTTATTTCCGTCGGCAGGGTAGTCGGAACAGGTCGCGATCGGAGGCGAATACTTTCTTCCTTCAGGACGATGTTTCCCAACTCCCTTATAGGGAATAACTGGCGTTCCGTTGATCTCCAGGGGTACAATCCGCCCTGCTGCATTTATTACGGTTTCTGATGCCATATACTACTTATTAAGTTTAAACCGGTCATTCAACAGAATCATTCCAATTGGGTGGAATAAGGCCAAGATTCAATGCAAGCCTCAGAGTTCTTTGAGCACGAAGTACTACAGGAGGATCAATCATTTTTGTCCCAAGCGAAACAACACCCAGCCCGTTTTCCCGGGCTGTATCAAATGCCATTACTATTTTTTTAGCTTTTTCAATTTCATCATTGTCAGGAGAAAAGCCTTTTTTTATAACGGCGATCTGTCGCGGATGAATGCATCCCATTCCCTCAAAGCCCAGAGCCCTCGATGAAAGGACATTTTGCCGGAGCGCTTCCATATCACCAACATCCGAGAATACGGAATCTATTGGCTGAATACCGGCAGCCTTAGCAGCCACCACAATCCTTGTCCGTGCATAAAACGACTCATTACCGGCAATTGTTCTTGCAACTCCAAGGTCGGCCGTATAATCTTCAAGTCCTATAGCCATTGCAACGACATTTTCCGAAGATGAGGCTATCTCGTAGGATCTTTCAACACCTCTTGCGCTTTCAATTACCGGCATCAGGTAAACATTGGAATCTATTCCATTAGCTGTTTTTATTTCACTGATCTTCCTCTCAACTTCCCTGATATAACCGGGGTCTTCACATTTAGGAATTATTATGAGGTTAACATTATGAGGGATAACATGATTAAGATCTTCGAGCCCTTTCTCACCCTGGTTTATCCGAACCATCCTTTCAGCCCCGTAAAAATCAATTTGCCTGAGCGCATTGCGGACCATTATTCTTGCCTCTTCCTTCTTTTCAGGGGCGACAGAATCCTCAAGGTCAAGAATGATACCATCAGCTAAATGCAGTCCAGCATTTATCATCAGGCCCGGTGAGTTTCCGGGCAAATATAGCCTGGAAAAACGAAATCTGTCGCGTGCCGTTGAATATCTGTTCACTGGCAGTAATTCCGGAAGGAATTCAAGCGTGGTACCGGTAATCTTCCTGATACACGCTTCAAGACGTGCGGCAATTACAAATGAAAGCGCACCTGAATCATTTATTCTTAAAACGGCATTTTCAATCGAATAGAATGCCAGAATCTCCTTCACCAGTTCAATTATAGATTCCCCGTACAAGGATTTTACCTTTGAAACAAGGTCAATGATTATACCTCCTTCTTCCCTGAGTTCGATGAAAATTTCACAATCGGACCTGACTTTTGGTCCTGCATTACCGCTGACAGCTGTTGAATTCTTCATAATGCCTTCTTTTTATTTTCGCATAGTTCCATAAGCACGCCAAAAGTTGAACCAGGATGAAGGAAAGCAATATCGAGTCCTTCCGCCCCTGTCCTGGGTATTTTATCAATCAGTCTTACTCCATTTTCTGAAAGACCAGTAAGCTGATCTTCAATATTATCCACAGCAAATGCTAAATGATGAACACCTTCTCCTCTTTTTTCAATGAATTTCCCTACAGGTCCTTCCGGATCGGTGGATTCAAGAAGTTCAATCTTAGTCTGGCCTATTTGGAAAAAAGCTGTTCTGACCTTCTGTTCAGCAACCTCTTCAATATTATAGCATTTAAGTCCAAGAATTTTTTCATAGAAATTTATCGCGGCATCGAGATCTTTAACAGCGATGCCAATATGTTCAATATGAGATGGTTTCATTTGACTTTAAATTAATATTTTAGTGCGGTTAGGAATTAATCCACAGACAGAACAGGATTAATTACGTGTCTGTATGACCTTCCTTACCCCTGAAACAAAATTAAATTTTTAACAGAACAAGACACAGACAAAAATCATGTTTTGTAAATTTTTATTCAGGAACCATTGCAATTTACCTCTTAAAACGGGAATTCAACAGGTGATTTTATACCAGATTCTTTATTAACCGGTTTCTTTGCAGTAAGATGAACAGGATTGCCGTCGACAAAAATAGCCTTATAAGGAACTGTGGGACAAGCATATTCACAATGTCCGCAACCGATGCAAATATCGGTGTTTACCTCAGGAATAAGAAGGTTTCCCTCATACGGAATCATGTAAACAGCTTTTGTAGGACAGCTTTCTGAGCAGGCACCACAGGCTGTTTTTTCGGTTTTAACTATGCAATTATCCTTAATGAAATTAACCTTTCCCAGCTGAGTCAGTTTTTTGGCATCAAGCACCAAAGGGCTCAGGGCTCCTGTGGGGCATACTTCATTACAAATGGTGCAGTTGTATGTGCAGAAGCTCTTATGATAATTCATCACTGGCTGCATCATCCCCGAAAACCCATATTCTTTTACTGCAGGCTGGAGAACCTGATTTGGGCAGGCTGTAATACATAAAGAACAAGCTGTACAGTTTTTGCTAAAATGTTCCAGAGAAATACTTCCGGGAGGGCACACCGGCCAATTCCTGGTTTCCTTAACTGTTGAATCCTTCTTTGGCTTTGGAACTGGTTTATCCTGTCCGTATGACTTCTGCGATAATCCAAGCAATAGAAGTAAAGAACCGGCAACTACCTTGCGTCTGGATTCATCTGTTTTGTGCTCCTTTTTCTTAAATTTCACCAGACCGTATGAAAGAGCTTTATCCTGACAGGCATTAATGCAATTGAAACAATCGACACATCTCGAAACATCGACATCATATTTCAGAAAATCAATACACGACGATTTGCATCTCAAGGCACACCTGCCGCATCTTGTGCACTCCGATTCATTGAAGTTAATTCGGAATATTGAAATCTTCGAAACCAGGCCAAGAAGTGTTCCCACCGGGCATACAATATTACAGTACAAACGCCCCTTGGTAAGAGAAAGGGTTCCAATAAGAACAAAAAAAGCAGCAGGAATCGAATATGCAGCCAGCTTAAAAGGCTTTTCAGGCACATTGCTGAGAGTATAAATATCAAATTTCCCCAGTACTCCTGCAAGCATATTGTTTAGTTCGATTACTACAGGTTTTATAAAGAAGGTCATAAACCTGCCGTAAATACTAAAAGGATCCAGAATTGAGAGAAAATAGATTCCCCATATCATCGTAGAAACCAGGGTAAGAGCCAGAAGCGAATATCTTAAGATTATATGCGGCTTTTTATATCCATATCTCCTGAATTTTTTTCTCAACACCCCCCCTATCCTGCTGAACAAATCCTGACCTATCCCAAGCGGGCAGAAAAAGGAGCAATATGTTCGTCCTGAAACAAGTGTTAAAAGCAGAACAAGAACAAAGGTTGCAGTCAAAAGAATCTCCAGGTTGTAAAATTTAATTACTGAGGGAACAAATTGTGTAATTGTCAGCAGATTAATATAATCAGCGGGAATTATATACCTGAAATCTACAAATACCAGAAAAAAACAGATATAAACTACTGTGGAGAATGCGATACGGAATCTACGTAGAAAATGTGACCTCATCAGGAATTACATTTTTATTCTTTTTATATTAAGCGATTCCAGGTTCATATTACCAAGACCCATCTTATGTGCAATGGGAATATATTCAATTTTTTCAACAGGAACATTGAGCATTTTTGCCGCAGCGGCATCTCCTGCAACCCAGTCGGCAGTAAGAATCTGCGATTTCATCATCACAACATCCTCCTTTGAGACACCCTGCGGGCCATTTTTAACCATAACATTATAACAATCAATAACATTCAGCGCAGGTTTCTTCTCATAAAGTGCATAATCGGCAATACACTGGTTAAGGTCATTTGAATGCCAGTAGCCTCTGTCCCAAACAAGCCCCATTGAGTTTTTAAGGCAGGCTGTCATCCTGGCTGATTCATGATTTTTAAGAACAGGAACATTAATGAAGACATCGGTTTCAAGGAGAAGCTGATGGACTTTTGCCGATTGAAGTTTGATGCCTCCCGGGATCTGAATCTCATGATAGTAGCTTTCCGAATTACCGGGAACGACCTTTGCTCCGGCCGATTTTGCAGCTTTTTCAATGCCCGACGATTTATAGCAGTTCACCCAGTTATCGCAGGTATGGTCAAAAACATAAACCTCCCTGGCACCGGCTTTGAAACAGTGTTCAATTATCCTTTTGACCAGCAAGGGATTTGTATTTGCTGCAAGTTCGGGAAGTACATCCCATCCTATATTTGGCTTAATAAGTACTTTCTGACCTTTCTTAACGAAAGTTCCTATACCACCCAGTTCCTGTATTCCAATGTCAAACATTGCATCAGGGGAGCCCCCCATCACTGCAACCATATCATATTTGGCCATAGGAGGAACAGTGGCCCATAACTTGTCATATCCTCCCAGACTGAGTGCAGCTCCGGCAGCCATGCCTGCACTTACGGATGTCTTAAAGAAGTCGCGTCTTTTCATGTTTATACTCAGGATATGTTACGGTTTAGTCTTAACGTCGGACGAAAATACTATTTTTTTTTATTATTCAGTGAAGATAGTAAGCAGTATATTAGCGGTAGTATATTAGCGGCAGTATATTTTGATAAACTTACATTTTTAGATTCAGATAACTTTTTTAAACAATAATTGTTAAATATTGACATATTCTCATAAAGTAAATATGAAAATCCTCTCATACGATTGTTTTTCAGGCATCAGCGGAGATATGAATCTGGGTGCAATGATTGATCTTGGTATCAGCAAGACCTTTCTTGTAGATGAATTAAAAAAACTCAACCTGCCTGGATGGGAGCTTGAGGCAATAGCCGACCAGCGGCATGGCATCAAAGGAACCAAAGTTACAGTCAGGCAGACAAGACAGGAACATGCCCACCGTCATCTGGAAGATATCGAAAAGATAATCGGAAATTCAACACTTGACAACGCGACAAAAGATCTTGCCCTGAAGATCTTCATGAAGATAGCTGTCGCAGAGGCTGCCGTTCACGGGATACCACTCGACCACGTCCATTTTCACGAAGTCGGCGCTGTTGATTCAATTATAGATATTGTTGGAGCCGCAATCTGTTTCATCGCGCTTAAAGTCGACAGGGTCCACGTTTCTGCTGTTGAGCTCGGAGGCGGATTTGTAAATTGCGATCACGGAAAGCTTCCTGTTCCTGCACCGGCCACAGCTGAAATAATTAGAGGCCTGCCTGCAAAAAAAGGTGGCGTGGGTTTTGAGGCTACTACGCCCACCGGAGCAGCAATTCTGGCAACGCTCGCTACCGACTTTAATCAGGATTTGCATCTTAAAATCGAAAAAACAGCTTACGGTGTTGGACAAAAGGACAATCCTGATGTTCCAAACCTGCTGCGTGTTTTTCTTGGTGAACCTGCCGGGATTGCAGAAACAGGACACGATGCGCTTAAGCTTGAATGCAATATCGATGACATGAATCCTGAATTCTTCGACTATATATCGGAAAAACTTTTCAAATCAGGGGCTTCCGATGTATTCCTGTCAAATATTATTATGAAAAAGGGACGGCCTGCTATTGAACTAAATGTAATTTGCGAAAAGGAGTTTGCCGATTCTCTGAAAGAGATAATTTTTACCGAATCAACAACAATTGGAATAAGAACGCTTCCATTCAAAAAAGATACACTTACCAGAAAATTCGAAACTATCCCCTCTCCCTTTGGAAACGTAACCCTGAAGAAATCATTCTACAAGGGGAAAGAAGTATCATGTAAACCTGAGTACGATGAGTGCAAGAGGATCGCATCAGAGACAGGAATCCCTGTCAAAGAAGTTTATAATGATCTTTTACAGGTCTTAGCTTCAAACAAACTCTCACCGTGAGATGTAATACTAAGAGCAAGAAATAATACAAATGAGACTGGGATTTAGCTTTCGGTAAAACTATTTGACCTAATTCTAAAATTATTACTTGAATGAATAAGGTTTATACTGTATATTTGATTTACACTACAGTCGCAGAAGAGACATCACTAATGTATTGAAATTATTATCAGTATTCCAAAAAATATAAGCATGAAAAAAATAGCATTTATTATAATTGGATCTGTTCTCCTTTCATTTTCTCAATTAATGGCTCAACAGAAAACCGGGTATGAATACTGGAAGATGGAACATGATCCTGCATACAACATGCTTCTTCAGAAACAGAGTGCGGGTGACACTCTTTCAGCAGAAGATCAGTCTTTCATTGCTAATTACAAGACCAGGCTCAGCGATTACTTCGATAGTTTATCGGATGACGAGAAGGCGTTGTACTATAAAAACCGCACAAAATGGACAGGCCAGCCCTTCCAGGACCAAAAAGTTAACATTCCGCAAGAACCTGATGTGTATTCAGGTGAAAGGAGTATGTATAGCCAGTATCTTGTTTCTTCCGGCATTTTCGGTTTTTTTTATGGATTGTCGTTTGATGTGTTATTCAATATTGTCGATGGAGGCTCCGCGGCCATACCTCTGTTAGCTGCTGGCACTTCAACATTGATTCCAATGCTATCACTTAAGGATAAAAAAGTCACCTACAATTCACTTGCCCTGTCAATTCACGGAAAGTCTGCCGGAGCCATGCAGGGAGCCGCACTGGGATTATTGTTAACTGGTTCCAATATTGACCAGGGGAAGCTGATCCTTGCTCTTTCAACTGTTTCGAGTATTACAATGGGTCGGATTGGATACAACCTTGGAAAGAATAAACCATGGACCCAGGGACAGGTTGCCTTATATTCACACTATGGCTTCCTCATGCCCCTTGAAGGATTGGCTCTGGTTGCAGCCTTTGAAATTGAAGAGCCCAGAATCTATGGATTAACTTCGCTTGCTTTCGGAGCAGGTGGATATCTGCTTGCTGACCGTGTCGGCAAATCATATGACTTTACCAGAGGTGATGTAACCGCAATATCTACCTTTACAACTGCAAATACAATATTGGGATTCTCAATAATTTCAGATATTGCCGCTGAATCGGATATCAGTCCTGCACATTTCCTCGTACCCGCCATAGGGGCTATCGGGGGAACCCTCCTGGGCCAGGAATGGGTCAAGGGTGCCCATCTTACCAGCCAACAGGGACGCAATACTGCCCTTGCTACTGCAGGAGGCGCTGTTATTGGCATGGGATTAACCGCCATCTTCGCTCCTGAAAGACCAACCCCCTATTATATTGTTTCATACATTACAGGAATGAGCTCCTATGCTCTATTAATAAACAAATACAAAAACAGCAGCAGCAACAGCACTGCATTTCTTGATAAGGATAAAAAAAGTAAATGGAATTTTGGTTTTATGCCTCAAAATATCCTTTTTAATCGTAAAATAGCCTCATTTGCCCTGGCTAATCCGGGCAGACGGATAAATTTCCTGCCAGCATTCTCGGCTTCAGTTAACTTCTGATGACCTTTTATCATAAATCTCTGATAAATTGGATTCAGGTAAGTATATTTGGGCTTTGAAGTTCTTTTACCCAACGATAACCCTGAAAAAAAGCTTGTATGAATGTAAATGAGGTTGAGAAACTCCTCAATGATGTGAAAAACGGAGAGACCAGTGTTGGCGACGCCCTTGAGGTTCTAAAGAATTTTCCATATACCGATTTGGGTTTTGCAAGGATTGACAACCACCGCGAAATAAGAACCGGATATCCTGAAATAATATATTGTGCCGGAAAAACTATCGACCAGGTACGCGAGATCTTCCGGGCAATGTCGGTACGTGAAAACAATATAATTGGCACCAGGGCCAGTAAAGAGATGTTTGAGGCAGTGATGAGCATCCTCCCTGATGCTGTTTATTACAACGAAGCCCGGATAATCTCGCTTCAGAAAAAGAAGCCAGCTGCCCCTGAGACAAGAATTGCCGTGATCACAGCAGGAACATCTGATATCCCTGTAGCTGAAGAAGCTGCAATTACAGCTGAACTTCTTGGAAATAATGTCCTTCGAATTTATGATGCCGGTGTTGCTGGAATACACAGGCTTGTCGACAAACTTACAGAGATAAGGAGTTGCAGGGTAGTCATTGTCATTGCAGGTATGGAAGGTGCACTTGCCAGCGTTGTAGGCGGACTGGTTGACAAACCTGTAATTGCAGTACCTACCAGCGTGGGATATGGCGCCAATTTCGGGGGAATATCCGCTCTTCTGGCTATGCTTACAAGCTGTTCTTCAGGCGTGACAGTTGTCAACATCGACAACGGTTTTGGAGCAGGCTTCTCTGCTAGCATTATTAACAAGTTGAATTAATTTTCGATGGAAGGGAAAATTCTGATTTCCTCAGCATACCTTCCACCTGCGGAATATTTTTCTTTAATAGCTGATGCTGAGGAAGTACTGGTTGAAAAAGAAGAGAATTACCTTAAACAATCGTACAGGAACCGTTGCTATATCATTTCTGCACATGGAATCCAGTTACTTTCAGTACCCGTTTTTGAAGGCAGCAGACGCAATACACCAATACGTGATATAAGGATCGACTATTCAAAACGGTGGCAACAGGTCCATCTGGGAGCTCTCTCTGCTTCATACAGCGCATCTCCGTATTTTGTCTTTTACTTTGAAGCTATTGAGCAGATTATTCTAAAAAATTACAATTTCCTCCTTGACCTTAATATGGAACTTGCCGGTTTAATCTGCTCAATCATGAAAACAGGGAAAAAACTAAATTATACCACAAGCTTTACTGCTGTTGGAAGTAAGGATAACGATTTCAGGTATTCTCTTTCTCCTAAAAAAGAATCATCATTCAGGCCAAAAGAATATATTGGAGTTTTTAATTCCGGAACCGTCTTTGATCCAAGAATTAGCATTGTTGACCTCATTTTCAATACCGGACCAGAAGCAGCAGGGTATCTGAAAAATCTACAATTTATATCCTAAAGTCAGTGTAAACATGTTGTTATTGTTGTTCATAATTGCTTTTGCCGGAACATAACTGTCGTCAAGAGGATATAAAAGAGATGATTGCGAATACTTGAAATTGGTAAAGGCAAAATCGATCGAAATATTCTGTTCTCTATACCCTATTCCAAATGACAGGGAACGGTAGTCCAGATTCTCATTGTCGTCACCTGGCTTAAATGCTTTTCCATAATAGCCATATCCCGACCTTAAATAGAGCTTATTCAGTCGAAGTTCGCCACCGAAGCGCAGATTATTTGCAGCCTGAAGGCCATCCCGTATCTGTCTGTTCTTATCTGAATAATCATAGTCGTCGCCAGTTTCGGAAAACTTGGCAGAACTGTAATCAACAAACTCGTAATCAACGCTCAGAAGGGCTATCTTTTGAACCTGGACAGCAATCCCGGTGAGAAGTCTGAAAGGAGTAGCAAGTGCATAATTGTATCTAAGCGGATCATTTGAATATTCATACTTTGCCCCGTCAGTAAAGGCGGAAGTAATGTTATCATAGTAATATTCATTTATACGGTACCAGACAGGTGTATGAACCGCAATTCCAATCCTCAGAAATTCAACAGGTTTTATTATTGCCCCGGCTTTAAAGGAAAAGCCGGTTCCTGAATTTTCCAGATAGTCGGTATAATTGAAACTTTTGAATTGAGAAGGAAGATCTATATCAGTCGATTCGAGATGCTCTGTATGTGCTGTATACTTAATTGTGTTAATCCCAAAGGTGGCGCCGAAGAAAATTTTGTTCGCATAGTTCCCTCCAACAGATATAGCATGCTCTCCGGTATATCCTTCATAAGATCCTAATTTTCTTATCTTTTGTCCATAAACTGAACCGGGGTTGTCACCGTAGTTAGAAAAGACAGTTCCAAAAGAGCGGCCCCCGGAACCGGTAATAGTATCGATAATCCAGGCATCGTAGCCAATTCCTTCTGCTCCTCCTAGATCTTTATAAAATGTTCCCTCACCCAATTGCGCCCAATAATCAGCCATTGAACTGGTATTGCTTATACCCTGAATTATCGGGTTGTGGTGAAAATTATTTGTCTTATTGAAAGAGTATCCGAAATTCAGGCTGACAAGTCCTGACTCTGGTCCGTTTGAAATCAGGTTTGTAACGAATCCTCCCTGATTCAGATTGAAATTATATATGTAATCGGAAGAATACCCGTTAAACTGCGCTGAAGTTTTATTATAAGCCATCTGCGGTGAAATGCTAAGTTCGGAAGATCTGAAGACGCCGATACCTGCAGGATTCTGACTAAAAGTTGACATGTCACCTCCAAGTGCAGTAAAAGCACCACCCATTGATAAAAATCTGGCTGTACCTCCGTAAAAAATCTGGGAATAACGCAGGGCATCATCAACGTTTTGGGCAAATATGCCTGAGAAAAACAACAATCCTGCCACTATTAACAAAGCTATTCTTTTCATTGTTTCATTTTTTAAGTATATCTATCCCTGCACTCCTTTATCAGGAATGGAATATTTTGAAAGAAATTCAATACCTGTTTAAACTATCAGCGACGTCCTGAAGAAGATGAGCCTGAGGAAGTCGAGCCTGAGGAAGATCCACCGGATGAGCCTGAAGAGTATGAACCACCGGAAGATGAACCAGAAGATCCGCTGCTATATGAAGATGAGGAACGTCCTCCTGAATAGGAAGAGCCGTTACTATTTGAAGAGCCTGATGAGACCCCCGAACTGCTTTCAGCACTTCTCCTTGATGGAACTGAGTATGAACCGGAACTTCCTGATGGGGAAATAACCCTGCGCTCAACGCTGCTGCCCTGAGAATTACTTCTGAAGTTATTCTGATTCTGATAAGTATTCTGATTTGACGGAGTTCTTGCCGATGATGGATTCGTATAGGTACGGCTGCTGCCAGCATCTGACCTGCTACGGCTGACATCGGTACTTACACCTTCCGAAATTCTGCTGTTGTTATATGAAGGCCTGGTGCTCATCCTTGGATTGCTGTAGCTTGGAGTATATGTCCTGTTCGAATTGTCATAATCAGGTCTGGCACTTGCTGCCCTTCTCGTGGTTGTCGAACCTTCTTGTGAAACCTGACTGCTGACCTGATCCTGTGCCTGGCTTCTTGCCGCAGGTGTACCAACCTGCCTGCTGCCGGCGAGGGCGGATGACTGTCGTCTGGAATCGGTTCCGATTGATTGCCCTGATACCACTCCCGAGGATGCTCTTCTGCTACCGGTAGCGCTTCCTTCAGCAGAAAAGTCTTGTGTTCTGCCGGAAGAACCTGTCCCTGAGCTACCATTCCATTTTGATGATAGTGTACTTGGCCTTTCTCTTCTTCCATAAGCTACCGAAGAACCTTCGGAAACATTTTGATATCCGCTATAATACGGAGCATAAAAACCTCCATAGTAAGAGGGGAACATACGTCCAAAACCCATATACATTCCGCCATAGAAACCACCATAATAGCTTCCGTAACCTCCATAATATGAATTATACCCGCCGTAATAGTCACCGTAGTAAGGATTCCAGGAATACGGATCATAATAACTGTAAGGATATCCTCCATATCCCCCATATCCTCCAAAACCGAAAGAGGACCCATAGCTGAAATAAGTCGGATCTCTCCAGTATGGCTCAAAATAATTTCCATGGAACCTTCTGAGACGATCGGTGTAGGAATAGTCATCGTAATATTCGTACGGGCTCCCGCTGTTATAGTTATCTGCTGTCTGATTATCAATATCTACAGCGTCGGAGTACTGGTCGGCAAACAGAGTGTCGGTAGCATATTTATTGTCATAATATTCATCCGGCTTCTGGTTCGCTCCCCTTGCCTGGTCTTTCGACTGTGCCTTCGTACTGACGACAGCTTTGTCGGAAGAGGTATAATAAAGGTCATCATACTCGGCTCCGGTATAAAGTGTTGAGGTACAGGAACCAAGTGTCAGAATAATAAGAACCGATGTGCAGAGTAATGTTTTCATTTTAGGATCTCCCTTTTATTTACAAATAGAGGTGCAAATATTATACCAAAGAAACAATTTTTTTAACAAACTTGATCAGATACTTAAAATTTAGTCTCTTAAAGCTTAAAAAATAACAGGACTCTGTGAAAAGCCCACTACTTACCTTCGTCCTTCGCGTTTTTCGCTTGATGAGGAGGTATTTTTTGATGATTCCTTACGTACAGCTGATGGCGAAGAACTTCTCCTTTGTGCCTGCGGTGCAGCCTGTCTTACTGATGAAGAGCTTCTTTCAGTGCTTCTTCTAATTTCAGGAGCAGCTGATCGGGCTGAATTGCCGGAAGGAATCCTGTTTGACGATGCCTTGTCCGATTCTGCCATTCGGTTTACTGATTGACGGGAGGAAACACCTGGTTCTGAAATTCTATTTGTTGTCCGCGAGTCCGGTTGCCGTGGCTCGGCACTTCTTGCTGGTTCACGGTTAACTGAAGCAGGCTGTGCTGACCTTCGGCCCATGTCACCAGCGCCACTAACTGATCTGTCAGAATTCCTGTTTAAGTCACCGCCCGGGATAGTCTGCCTTTCAGAGCTTCTGTTAATATCCCCTGACTGATTCTGGCGTCTGCCATTAACTGCAGAGGTTTCGTTTCTGCTTGCTGACTCTCTGCCGGTATTTAATGATCGTTCATCCGGCCTACGGTCTGCCTGGTTGTTCCTGCTCATACTTACAGAAGACTCCCTGCGCGATAAATTATCGCGATTATTATTATCACTGTTGTCATATCGTCTGCCTTCCCTGTTATCCACCGGGTTATTCTGTGAAGAATTCCCGTAATACTTATGAGAATTGTAGTAAGATCTGTATGAAGGCCTGTAATCATTGAAGCTATAATAATTATTGTATCTGTTATAATTATTATGCCATGAGTAATTATTTCCTGTCCGGAAATTCCCGATCCTAATATTAAAATTGATGTTTATGCTAATCGGAGAATACCAGTTATTATAATAATAAGGTTCATAATCACCATAATAGTAGTTCCCGGCAAAGGGTTCATTCCATCTGTTGCCAAATCCAAAACTAAAGCCGCGACCGGAGAAAGGACGTGACCAGGCATACCCGTAAAAAGGTGCGTTAGCTTCATAGATACTTATTCCCCAGGAAAATGGCTGATAATTATACCAGTAAACATCAGTAAAAACGGGGGCATAATAATCGAAGGCTGCATACGAATGGTGAAACCTTTTTATGCGTGAGGCATAATAGTAATCATTTTCAGGATAATAGTTATTAATAACTACCCCCGCGTTATCATCCCTGAATTCACGGCTGTCATCAAACTGCGCATTTAAGATTGCAGGTGATAATAAAAGGGCTGATAATAATATGTTGTATTTTGTTTTCATGGTACCCTCCGTTTCTTTTTTTAATATTAAGTGAAGTTTTTACTTATTTTTGTGCCCAATATGTTCTGATATTATTTAAAACAAATTTCATACCAAAAAATGGCGAAGTTTCTTACTAACAGGGAAGAGAATTACTCACAATGGTACAACGATCTGGTTATCAAGGCAGATCTTGCCGAAAGTTCGGCTGTAAGAGGATGTATGATTATTAAACCTTACGGATATGCCATCTGGGAAAAGATTCAGGCAGAACTCGACAGGTTATTCAAAGCCACCGGTCATGTTAACGCATATTTCCCTTTGTTCATCCCAAAGTCCTTTTTAAGCAAGGAGGCAGCACATGTTGAAGGATTTGCAAAAGAGTGTGCCGTTGTTACACACTATCGTCTAAAAAACGATGAGAACGGTAAAGGTATTATTGTTGATCCTACCGCAAAACTTGAAGAAGAACTTATAATCCGTCCTACTTCTGAAACTATAATATGGCATTCATACAAAAACTGGATTCAATCATACAGGGACCTGACCATATTAATAAATCAGTGGGCCAATGTTGTAAGATGGGAAATGAGGACCCGTCTTTTTCTCAGAACAACGGAATTCCTCTGGCAGGAAGGCCATACTGCTCATGCCACACGGGAAGAGGCTGTTGAGGAAGCCGAAAAGATGATAAATGTATACGCCGGTTTTGCTGAAAACTCAATGGCACTTCCGGTTATAAAAGGATCTAAAAGTGAAAGCGAGCGCTTTGCGGGTGCAATCGATACATTTGCAATAGAGGCTTTGATGCAGGACGGGAAAGCTCTTCAGGCCGGGACCAGCCATTTTCTGGGACAGAATTTCGCCAAGGCTTTTGATGTCCAGTTTACCGATAAGACCGGGAAACTCGATTATGTATGGGCAACTTCATGGGGAGTTTCGACCAGACTAATGGGAGCATTGATTATGGCTCATTCCGACAATAACGGGTTGGTGCTTCCTCCAAAACTTGCTCCAATTCAGGTTGTTATTATTCCTATTTACAGGAATGTCGATCAGCTTGCAGGTATGTCAGGTAAGGTAATGAAAATCAAGTCAGATCTCGAGGCTGTTGGAATATCGGTAAAATACGATGACAGGGACAACAACAAACCTGGTTTTAAATTTGCGGATTATGAGCTTAAGGGAGTTCCTGTTAGGCTTGCAATTGGCCCACGCGATCTTGAGAACAATACAATTGAAATTGCCCGTCGCGATACCCTTACCAAGGAAACTATCCCGACAGATAATCTCACAGCACATATTCAGGCTCTTCTCATCGATATCCAGGAGAATATCTATAAAAAAGCCCATGACTTCAGGAAGGAAAACACATTTTATGTTAATAAATGGGATGAATTTCTCCGGATTCTCGACGATAAGGGAGGATTTATAATGGCACATTGGGACGGAACAGCTGAAACTGAAGAGAAGATTAAAGAGGAAACCAAAGCTACAATAAGGTGCATTCCTTTCGACAGCCCCGATGAAGATGGTGTTTGCGTTTACTCGGGAAAACCTTCAAAAAGAAGAGTTCTGTTTGCCAGATCATATTAATATTTATTACATTGGTTGCCTGAAGATCTTCACCAAAACATCGAGTTGCAATGTCAGAAAACGAAGAAAAAAAACAGGCGATAATTTTTACTCTCAAAGAAAAATCACTTCTGAAGCAGAGAGTTTATGACAATACCTTCGAGTCGTTCGGTGTACTTAAGGACGTACTTAGGGTGATGGCTAAAGATGTTAATACAAGCCTTGCCGGGACCGATTCAAGGATAAGGATGGAATACTCTGACAGAAGCAATTTTGATGCACAGATCAGGGTTGCAGGCGATGTTTTATTATTCAGTATGCACTCAAACATCTTTCAGTTCGACAGGGATCACCCTGCCTGGAAGACATCCTATATCCAAAAAAACAAATACAACGCCTATTCAGGTATAATAAACATATACAACTTTCTTGCTGATTCCTTCAGGTATTCAAGGCTTGATGACCTGGGATATCTGATTGCCAGAATTTTCATTAACCATGAAAAACAGTATTTTGTTGAAGGAAAGAGGCAGATGGGAATGTTATTCACAAACTACGGAAGTGAAGAGATTACAAGGCAGTCACTTCAGGTAATTATATCTACGGCTATTCAGTATTCTCTTGAATTTGATCTTCTTGTTCCTCCTTACGATACTGTAAAGATCGCCACAGTAGGACAGGCTGAAGCTAAAATCCAGCATTCCAGGGTAATAACCGGGAAAAGATTGGGATTCCAGTTCAATTCCGATGACGTTCTGATGAATAACCCCGACAATACCTGATGCACTTCAAATGCGGGAAATACAGAAGTTCCTGTAGGGCTTTTTCAATGATAGCCTTTCTTTTCCATTGCATAAGTTTGTTTTCACAGATTCAGTTGGAAAATGATACAATACTGCCCGCATATGCGGGAGGAATTGTAAAAACTACCGATAACTACAGGAATTTGCCGTCAGACTCGAGGCACCGCAAGAGACCATCAGCTATCGCTTCAGCAAACGACACCATAAGGACTTCCCATGTATATTTTGATTCTCTGAAATCTAAGGCCTCCAAAAACCGGCTGATGAAAAAGCTGTATGATTTCGTAATTGTCCCGCCACGGAATGTCAGTGAAACAGGTTTCAGCGGCAAAAGCGAAGCCGGATTCTTAAATTATTCCGGTTTAAAAATCAGAAAAATTGAGATCCGCAGACTTAATGTTTTCGGGAGCAATTTAAATAACCCGGTTGATTTAAAAGAGAGTGGCATAGATAAGATCCTTAATAAATCGCATGTCAACACAAATGAAAAAATAATCAAAAAAAATCTTCTCTTCATTACAGGCGATACAATTTCTCCTATAACCCTTAGTGAAAACGAGAGGCTGCTTCGCCAGCTTCCTTTTATTGATGATGCCAGGATTATTGTAATTCCTGTCTCCGATAATGAAGCTGACATAACCATTCTTACAAAGGATCTTTACTCATTAGGCACAACTCTGGACTACGGTGGGCTGAAAAAAGGAGAAGCCTCTGTTTTTGAAAAGAACATTCTGGGCACCGGCCATGAATTGGGAATTAATATCCCCTACGATTCCTCGCTTCCCGATTCTCCCGGTTTTGGAATTTACTACAAAGTTGACAATATCGGAAAATCGTTTATCAACATGAACGGTTACTACCAAATAGGATGTTATCAGGACACTTATGGATTCAGTATTATACGTAAGCTTGTCAGCACCGAAACAAAATATGCAGGCGGAATATCCGTTCAGCAAATGTCCACCATGGAAGATCTTGACACTCTGACAGTTCCTCAATCACTTAAGTACAATTTACAGGATTACTGGCTTCAGCGGTCATTTCTGATTAACAGGGAAAATGCATCAAGGATAATACTTGGGGTAAGGTATAAGAACAATGGAGTATATGATCGTCCGTATATTCTTCCGGATTCATATTATAACCTTCAAAATTACAGGCTTTACCTGGCTTCCGCAACCTTTTCGTTTCAGAAGTTCTACAAAACAAGGCTAATATACAGTTACGGCCGTACTGAAGATATTCCTTATGGCGGATTAATAAGCTTTACCGCCGGAAAGGAATTCAATGAGTTTAATAAATACAGGCAAAGGACTTACGTTAGCTCAGAACTTGCTCTTGGAGAATCAATAAAAACTTTTGGTTACCTTTACACTTCGCTTGGAATCTCTGCATTTGTCAGCGGTAGCCCGGCGCGACAGGGGCTTTTTACAGCAAAACTTAATTATTTCTCAAACCTGCTTCCTGTTGGAAGAAGTATGATACGAAATTTCATTTATTTCGACTATACCCGAGGATTCGACAGAAATACTGACGAAAGATTGAGGTATAATAAAGAAAATGGATTTTCAGGTTTTCGAAATGATTCAATCGTCGGAAATCAGCGATTAAAGGTAAGCCTTGAATCGGTTATGTTTATGCCTTCAAGCCTGTACGGCTTCAAATTTGCTGTATTCGGATTTGCTGATTTTGCCTTTCTTTCCGATATGATAAATCCTGAAGGAAGGATGAGTACTCTGTCAGGGGTTGGAGTAGGATTAAGAATCAGGAATGACAATCTGATTTTCAGTACTTTGCAGATACGACTAGGTTTCTTTCCCAACCCTCCTGAATATTCCAGGATAAATCATGTAATTATTTCAGGAGAACAACTACTTAAACCACCGGGATTCGACACCCCTCCTCCCGAAATAATTCCATACAGGTAATGAACAAAACAATTGTTGGTTTGTAATATCATTAATCAATAGTAACTAAATTAACTTTAATTAAAATGGCAGTATTAGTTGGAAAAAAAGCACCTGGTTTCACTGCAAACGCAGTAGTCAATGGTGGTGAAATTGTTGAAGGTTTCTCTCTTGAGCAGTACCTTGGTAAAAAATATGTTGTTTTTTTCTTCTACCCGGCAGATTTTACGTTTGTTTGCCCGACGGAACTTCTTGCTTTCCAGGATAAAATTCAGGAATTTAATAGCAGGAATGTCGAAGTTGTAGGCTGTTCTGTGGATTCCCATTTCTCACATTGGAAATGGCTCCAGACTGACAAGAACCAGGGTGGAATTAAAGGCGTGAAATATCCGCTGGTTGCTGACCTGTCTAAGACAATATCTGAAAATTATGATGTCCTTGCAGGAAATTATGATTATTCTGAATCAGGCGATGTAACATTCAAAGGCACACCAATGGCTTACAGAGGCCTTTTCCTGATTGATAAAAACGGAATTGTGCGTCATCAGACCGTAAACGACATGCCTCTTGGAAGAAGCGTATCCGAAACCCTACGCATGGTCGATGCACTACAGTTCTTCGAGGAAAACGGCGAAGTTTGCCCTGCTGACTGGCACAAGGGTGAAGCCGGAATGAAAGCAACTCAGGAAGGTGTTTCAGAATACCTTTCAAATAAATAGTTTTTTGCTGAATAATTGAAAAGGTATCCCATGAACGGATACCTTTTTTTATTTTTGCAGATCAAGCCTGTAATTTATGCTGAACGGATTCAATAGTTTTATTAAGGGAAATGGCCTCGCAAAGGAAGGCGATAAAATCTTGCTGGCCGTTAGCGGAGGCATCGATTCAATGGCGATGGCACACCTCTTTCTGATGGCAGGATATCAGACCGCAATTGCCCATTGCAACTTTTCACTCAGAGGTAAAGATTCAGACATGGATGAAGATCTTGTCAGGCAATTCGCTTCATGCCATAATATCCCTTTCTTCTCAACGAGGTTCGACACAAAAAAACATTCACGGGATAATGGCCTGTCGATACAGATGGCTGCCAGAGAACTAAGATATATCTGGTTCGAAAAGATTATGAATGAAAATAACTATGATCTCCTTTCAGTAGCACACAATCTTAATGATAATGTAGAAACCTTTATCATTAACCTTATTCGCGGAACGGGTATTGCAGGCCTGGCAGGTATGAAACCATTATCGAACAGGATAATAAGACCACTCCTGTTTGCTACAAGGCGCAAAATTGAAATATTCTGCAGCGAAAATAATATCAGCTACAGAGAAGACTTATCGAATGAAGATACAAAGTATACCAGGAATAAAATCAGGCACAAAATTATCCCTGTCCTGAAGGAAATAAATCCATCCATTGAAACAACACTTAATGAAACAGCAGAAAGGATTGCAGGAATAAATGAAATTGTCAATAATTACATTTCTGAGATAAGGGAAAAAGTATCCGAAGATAAAGGTGAACTTACATCGTTCAGCATATCAAAACTTCTGCCTTTTATTCAGAACAGGACCATTCTTTTTGAACTTTTCAAACCATTCGGTATCACGGGTGTTATGCTCAGCGACCTTGTAAGTGTAATAGAAGGAAAGACAGGGAATCAGTTATTTACAAGCACCCACAGAATCGTTAAGAACAGGAAAGAGATAATATTATCACATGAAGGAAAATTGAATAATGACCTCTTTTTAATTGATGATCTTACTGATTTCCTTAAGGTTCCGGGCATCGAATCGGCCTGGTACGAAGAAGCATCAGTAACATATGAAATATCATCTGACAGGTTTTCAGCCTGCATCGACGCTGAAAAGATAAAATTTCCGCTGACTGTCAGAAAATGGAAGCCCGGTGACCGTTTCTATCCACTTGGGATGAAACATCAGAAGAAATTAAGCGACTATTTTATCGACTGCAAGTATTCTATACTGGAGAAGGAGAATAAACTCATACTCGAATCAGAAGGCAGAATCATATGGATAATCGGAGACCGGCTTGATAACAGGTTCAGAATAACCGCTCATACAAAAAAAGCCCTTATCCTTAAATCTGCAAAGAAAGCAATGAGAATAATTCCTCTTAAATAGCCATCAGCGGTTTAAGAGGCGAAAGGCTGCTGGCGTCAGATTACAATTGAATTTTTACCCCCTTATACCATAAATTCCTCTGTCGATAAGCATTAGGTCAGCCATGGCTATTGCGGTTGCAGCTTCTACTATAACAGGCATACGCAGGGCAATGCAGGTATCATGCCTTCCTTTAACCTGTAACGATGTCATTTTCTTCTCGCTGAAATTGAAGGTCTCCTGAACTACGCCAGTTGATGAGGTAGGCTTAACCACTACACGGAAAATAATTTCATTCCCGTTTGTAATACCACCGTTGATACCTCCGGCATTATTTGTAGAAGTTTTCCCATCAGCGCCAACGAACGGATCATTATGTACTGATCCTCTCATCGATGCGGCTGCAAAGCCCACTCCAAACTCGATACCCTTTATCGCAGGTATTGAAAAAATAATATGGCTCACAGCCGATTCGAAAGAATAGAAAAAAGGCTCTCCAATGGCACGGGGATTCCCTGTTATCCTGCATTCAATTATACCTCCGATTGAATCATTTGCGGCAAGAGCTTTGCTCACAGCATCCACAATATTTTCAGAACCACCTGCAGAAATAAGGGTGGCAGAAATTGCTGAAGAACCTGCGATTTTTTTTGCTATCACTCCTGCAGCAACCAGGCCCCATGTAATCCTCCCTGAAAAATGGCCGCTTCCTCTCATATCTGAATAACCTACATACTTGACGCCCGACACAAAATCGGCATGTCCGGGACGCGGAATTTTCACGAACTCATCATAATCTGATGACTTTTTGTCGCTATTGCGGGTAATAAGTGTTATCGGAGCACCTGTAGTGTAACCGTTGAAAACACCGCTCAGTATCTCAGGCAAATCAGGCTCATGTCGTGGCGTAGTACCTGCATTGCCGCTCTTCCTTCGCTTCAGGTCAGCCAGGAAATCTTCCTGGCTTACCGGCAGACCCGAAGGGCAACCATCAACTACAACACCTATCGCCGTTCCATGTGATTCTCCAAAGAGAGAAACCCTGAAGATATTTCCGAAAGAATTCATAAATATTTTTTATTTTTTCTGAACCTGTTATAAAAATCTGTTATTTCCTCAATCGATATTTTCAATACAGTTGCTTTTCCTATTCCTTCGGTAAAAATAAAATTGATGTCTCTTCCTGTTTTCTTTTTATCATGAAGGATAAGCTGTCTGATCCTGTCTCCGGAAATGTCATACTTCCTGAGAAGGCCGAACTTGTTAAGCATATTAATTATGCCCTCATTTTCTTCGCTGGTTATGAGTCCCTTTTCAAATGAAAACAGAGTAGCGAGCTCCATTCCGGCTGCAACTGCAAATCCATGCTTTACAAGCTCCTGAAGCTCGATGGCATGACCGAATGTATGACCAAAATTAAGGATTCTGCGCAATCCGTTTTCAAATTCATCCTCCTGAACCACTGAAGCCTTAAAAGTTACCGACCTGGTTACCAAAAGTGTCAGCAGATCAAAGTCTCTTTTCATAATCTCTTTATAACTTCTGTCGATGATTTCGAAAAGTTCCTTGTCACCAATTATAGCAGTTTTGATTAGTTCAGCAAGACCCGAAAGATATTCTTCATCAGGGAGGGTAAGCAACATGGCCGGATCGCAGATCACAAATTCAGGCTGCCTGATTGTTCCGAGAGTATTCTTTGTGCTTCCTACATTTACACCGGTTTTGCCTCCAGTGCTCGCATCCACCTGCGAGAGAAGACTTGACGAAACATAGCCGCATCTGATACCCCTCATATATATCGATGAAAGAAAACCGGCAATGTCACAAACCACTCCTCCCCCGATACCAAGAATAAAACCGGAACGGTCGATGCCCAGTTCAAGCAGCTTCCCTGCAAGATGTTCAATTCCGTCCATCTGCTTGCTCCCTTCACCGGGAGTAACTGTTAAAACAGGAAATGATGGAAAACGCGAACCGTAAAGCCTGTTAACATTTTCATCGGTAACTACCACTACTCCCGATTCGGGAAGCATACCGGCCACAGTTTCCATCGAGGCACCAACCAGTATTTCTGACCTGACCCCAGAAGTTTCAATTAAAATCTTTTCCAATTTCCGAATTATTGTTTCAAAAATAATAATAGTACAATTGATTTAACGCTCAAATGCACTACATGGTTCAATTTTCCTTCTCACTTATTTCAAGCCATCTCATCTCTTTCTCATCGAGCAATCTCATTAATTCTCCATGCCTTAGAGATTTGATGTACAATTTGTCTGCATCAAGATCTCCCTTGTACATCTCTGCTTCAATTGTCTGTTTCTCCGATTCAAGATTCTGTATTTCGGTGGTCAGGGATTCAAATTCGCGTTTTTCCTTGAAAGTAAGTCCCTGTTTCTTTTCCTTTTTTACGACAGGTTCAGCAGTTTCCCTTGATGTTGCTATTTTTAACTGTTTTGACTGGGCTTCCGCCAATTCAGCTTCCTCCTGTGCATCTCTGAGCAGGGTATAGTTTCCCGGGAAATCCTTAATAAACCCCTCTCCCTTAAATTCAAAGATATGGTCAACAACTTTATCCATAAAGTACCTGTCGTGCGAAACAATAATAACACATCCCCTGAATCCTGCAAGATATTCTTCCAGAACATTCAGAGTGAGAATATCCAGATCATTTGTGGGTTCATCAAGAATCAGAAAATTAGGATTCTTCATCAACACGGTAAGAAGATAAAGACGTCTTTTTTCACCTCCTGACAGTTTACGTATCAGGGTGTATTGCTTCTCAGGGGGAAAAAGGAAATAATTCATGAATTGAGCCACAGACAGAATAGAACCGTCGCTTAAGGTCACCTGTTCGGCGATTTTCTTAACAGCATCGATGACAGTCATCTCATCGTCAAATTCAATCCCCTGCTGTCGGTAGTACCCATAGACTATTGTTTCACCGCTATCCACAGTACCGGAATCGGCAGTGGCAAGTCCGGCAATAATATTGAGAAGAGTTGTTTTGCCAGTTCCGTTTGGGCCGACAAGGCCAACCTTTTCAAAGCGGTTGAAGCTATAGCTGAAATTTTTTATTACAACTTTATCACCAAAAGCCTTAGTTATGTTCTTAATTTCAAGGATTTTCTTCCCCATCCTGGAAATATTAACATTTATATTAATATTTTTATCTTCAGGCCTTCTTGCAGCCTTTTCCTTAATCTCATAAAATGATTCGATTCTCGATTTTGCCTTATGCCTGCGTGCCTTTGGCATCCTTCGCATCCAGTCAAGCTCGGTTTTAAAGAGGTTTCTGGCCTTTTCTGTGCTCATACGTGCTGACGTTTCCCTGCTTTGCTTTTTGTCGATGTAATATTCGTAATTGCCTTCATACCTGTATAGTTCGTTACCTGAAAGCTCAAGGATCACATCGCATACCCTGTCAAGGAAATACCTGTCATGCGTTACCATCAGCATGGTTTTTTTCGACTTAATAAGGTATTCTTCGAGCCATTCTATCATATCGAGATCAAGATGGTTTGTAGGCTCGTCAAGAATAAGAAGGTTAGAATCCTCCACCAGAACCTTTGCCAGGGCAACTCTTTTCCGCTGCCCCCCCGAAAGGGTTCCAATCACAGCATTAAGGTCAGTAAGGTTTAGTTTGAAAAGTATCTGCCTTACCATTACCTCATAATCCCACGCCTTATGATCATCCATATGCTGAATGGCCGACTGAAGCTTTTCATTGTTTCCCGAAAGGAGACATTCCTCATATTCCCTTATAACTGAAACAACTTCGCTCCCTGTCGAAAACAGTTCGTCGATTATTTTATTTGAGTCATCAAGGACTGGCGACTGATGAAGGTAGGCTATATGAAGGCCGCGACGAATACTAAGCAATCCTGTATCTGGTTTTTCAAGACCCGCAAGGATATCAAGCATCGAAGATTTTCCGGCACCATTGACAGCAATCAATGCTACTTTATCATCTTTATTAATATTTAGACTGATATTATCAAAGAGGAGCTGGTCCCCTATTCTCCTGGAAATATTATCAGCCTGAAGGTAACTAATCATAAACATCTTTATTGTGCAAATATAAAAAGTGTTATCTTACCTTTTTTAAAATAATGGAATCTGCATGACAATTCAGGAAAGATACCGGATAGCAATAGAATATTTTACCAGCAAGTATCCTTTTCCGGAAACTGAACTGGTGTACGTCAATCCTTTCGAACTGATTGTTGCGGTTATTCTGTCGGCCCAATGTACCGATAAGAGAGTCAATATCATAACACCTGCACTTCTGAAAAATTTTCCGCATGCAGAATCAATGGCTAAAGCCGAACCATCAGAAATTTATGAATTTATAAAATCATGTTCCTACCCTAATAATAAGGCTAAACATTTATCGGGTATGTCGAGGATGCTGGTCAGCGAATTCGGAGGCATAGTACCGTCAGATCCTTCTCTTTTACAAAAACTGCCCGGAGTAGGACGCAAAACTGCAAATGTTGTTGCTTCAGTTCTGTTTAACAAACCGGTTATGGCAGTTGACACTCACGTATTTAGAGTATCGGCCAGAATCGGTCTGGTAATAAACGCTAAAACTCCACTTGCTGCCGAATTACAGCTTACCCGTCATCTCCCGGAAGAGACCATTCATAATGCCCATCACTGGCTTATTCTTCACGGAAGGTATATTTGCAAAGCCCGAAATCCAATTTGCAGCTCATGTGGATTGACGGAAATATGCAAATTCTGCCTTAGTAAGTCTAAACCAACTAAAAATAAAATCAGCAAATCATAAAAAACAACTTTAATAACATGACATATTTTATAAATTGTTATTTTTAACACTTTAATAAATAGCCCGCAATGATTTTTCCAAAAAGACGCAATGAGCTCCTGAATAAAATAGATCAACTTGAAAAGGAACTTGATATTTATCGCGCCAACAACCAAACGATCAATGAGGCATCGGGTGGCAAATTGTTCAAAGCATTTCGTTCCGCCTCATATCTTATGGCTATAAGCAATTCAGAAACAGGATTTTATGTTGATGCAAATGACCAGTTCCTTAATGCTATGGGCTATAGCAAGGAAGAGATAATAGGTCATAATGCTGATGATCTTCATCTTTTTGCTGATATCGAGGAAAGCAGCAAATATCTCAGGTTAATATCAAAGCTAAAAAAAGTAAAAGACTACCCTGTTACACTTAGAACAAAGGGCGGAGAACAGAAACAATATCTTTTTTCGGCTGAAACCATTCTTATTGATGAAGAATTATTCCTACTTACAATTTTTGACGGTACTGACGGAATAAAGGACAAGAGGATCGGCGAGAGTGTTGGAGGTGTTCTTGAAGAGATATTCAATACGGTAACATATTATTTTGCACTGTTCAGAGTAAGCGAGGATAAGCGCTTCTACATAGTCGACATGAACAGTAAAGTTGAGGAAGTAGAGGACATCCGAAAAAGCGATGTCCTTGGAAAATGTATTGATGATACTACCCTTGCAAGCAGGACCAAACTGCTGGAGCTTTTACAATATGTCAGGATAACTGAAAATTTTCATAAACTTGCTGCCTCTCCAAAAGGCGATGATTCTGAAGGCTATTATATGGGCTTCCTGCTTACATCGGGGAATATTATTATCACCTGGGAGCCAGGAAATCAGCAGAAAAACCGGGATGATATTAACCGTCAGGGTGTTTTTTTCAGGAAGGTAGCAGAAACATTGCCTGAAATTATTTTTGAAGTTGATTATTCGGGCAGGTTTCTTTTCGTAAATCAGGAAATGTCTAATTTCTTTCAGTACTCCAGGGAAGAATTTATTCACAAATTAACTCTTGCAGACATTTACCCCGATGGGTTCAATGAAATATTAAAAGGATTTAAAAAACTGAAATTACCCAGACAAACATCTGATTATGAATTTCTGGCTAAGAAGAAAGATGGAACTTTGATATCATCGGAAACACATTCTTTTGCCAGCTTTCATGAAGATAAAATTATAGGCTACAGGGGTCTGGTAAAGGACATCACCAGGCAGAAAGAGTATGAGAACCAAATAATAAGGGAGAAAGCCTTCCTTGAAAACCTGATCGATTCAGCTCCGGAGGCTATTGCTATAACAGATGCACATGGCATGGTTACTACAATAAATAAAGAGTTCACTAAACTCTTTAAATTCACGTCTGAAGAAGCCATCAATAAATTTATCAGTGATCTTGTACTGCCTGATGAGATGAAGGACGTCGGGAGTTACAATGATTTTGAAATTAAGGAAGCTAAAAAAACTATCCGGAAAGACAAATACGGTAATAAAGTCCATGTGTCTGTTATCTCATCCAATATTAAAGTTAATGACACTATAATTGCGTCTGTTGGAATTTACAGGGATATTTCCGCTGAAAGGAAGAGCCAGCTTATGCAGGAAATTTTATATAATATCTCAACTGCGGCACTCAAACAATATGACTTTAAAGATATTTGCATTATAATTGTTAATGAACTAAGTAAAATCTGGGATACAAGCAATCTTTATCTTGCCCTTTACAACAAGGAAACAGACACATTTTCAGTGCCTTTTTTCACTGGCAAAAAAGATTTTCTCAATGAAATCCCGGGCGGAAAGACAATTACCAGCTGGGTTCTGAGCAACAATAAACCCATGCTTCTCAGGGAAGGAGATCTTGAAGCTCTGGTTAATGAAGGCCATATCGATATGAACGGTTCACACTGCAAAGTATTTATGGGGGTTCCGTTAAAAGCAGAGAATGAGACAATCGGGGTTATGTCGCTTCAGGACTATCAGGACGAGAATAAATTTAATCCTGAAGACCTTATTGCCCTCGATTTCATAGCTAACCAGATTGCCATAGCCCTGCACCTCAAGATCATGTTCGACGATCTGGTAACGGCCAGGGAAAAGGCTGAAGATGCAGCCCAGACTAAGCAGATTTTTATGTCGACTATGAGTCATGAGATCAGAACACCTTTAAACGAAGTAATTGGTATTACTAATCTGTTACTTCAGGGCAATCCCAACAATGATCAGCTCGATTATCTTAAGACCCTTAAGTTCTCGGGGAACCACCTTCTCACTCTTGTAAATGATGTCCTCGATTATAATAAGATCGAATCAGGTAAAATTGTATTGGAACAAACCCAGTTCAACCTCAGTGACTTCCTGGACGAAATTATACGTTCCTATTCATTCAGATCCAAGGCAAAGAATCTCGGTTTTTCTGTAAATATCTCAAAAGATCTGCCAACAGAAGTTGTTGGCGATCCTGTGAGGCTTAATCAGATTCTGTCGAACCTGCTGTCAAATGCCCTTAAGTTTACTCATGCCGGAAGCGTTGGAGTAACAGTAAATGAATTAAAAAGGTCCAAGGGGAAAGCACTCATTGAGTTTTCAGTCACCGATACCGGCATAGGTATTCCAAAAGAGAAACATACTTTCATCTTTGAAAGTTTCTCACAGGCTGCCGATGATACAACCAGACAATTCGGCGGCACAGGCCTGGGTCTCGCCATATGTAAGAAGCTTATTGAACTGCAGGGGGGTACTATCAGTCTCGAAAGTGAACCAGGCAAAGGATCTACTTTCAGGGTTTCTATTACACTTCAAATCCCTGAATCAAGCATTAAGTCTAAGTCGGATGAATTGCCGGAAAATTATTCAGGACTTGAAGGAAAGAGGATTCTGGTTGCCGAAGACAATAAAATTAACTTTTTTGTTGCAAACAAGTTCCTGACTGGCTGGGGCACCATTGTAACTCATGCCGAAAATGGGCAGATTGCGCTCGATCTTCTTGAAAAAGAAGAATTTGACCTTGTATTGATGGACCTTCACATGCCTGTGCTCGATGGTATTGAAGCTATAAAGATTATCAGAAAATCAGAAAACCCACAGATCAGTTCTATTCCAATAGTGGCACTTACTGCCGCCGTCATGTCTGAGAGCATCGACAAACTGGAAGAACTTAATATTAATGATTACGTTCTGAAGCCATTTAAACCACATGACCTGTTCGAAAGGCTTTACAAAAATATCAAACGGGAATAACGCTGGCAGGTTCTATTTTATACAATTGCGGCTTATATACTCAACAGCCCTTTTATTTCCAAGGCTTAACGAATGCCTGAAATCGTGACAGGCATCTTCAGCTTGTCCTGAATTAAGAAGTGAGATGCCTTTGTTGAGCCATACATCAGCATTACCCGGTTTAAGGTCAAGCGCCATGCTGTAATCATCAGCTGCCCATTTCCATGATTTAGCAACAAAATAGGAGTTAGCCCTGTCAATATAGCATTCCGGATCATTTGGATGGAGCTTTATGTTACCTGTAAATAAATCAATGGCTTTCAGATTATCGCCCGATGCAGCCTGAAGTTTGCCCGCCAAACTGATGGCAGTCATATTTTCAGGATACAGATCAAGGTATTTTCCTACGTCAGCCAGTGCTTTTTCAACCTCACCTGTCTTTCTGTAACATTCAGCCCTCTGCATATATAACTGAGCATCAACGATACCCATTTCGATCAACCTTGTGAAGGTCATTGAAGCCCCGGATGGATTAGAAGCTCCTTCCTGACTTTTTGCCAGCAAACGCAGATACTTCTCCGATTCGGGATAAGAAGAAGAAAGTCCGTCGGCTAACCTTAATGCATCAGAGTATTTTCCAGAAGCAAGACCGATCAAAGCTTCACCATATGCAGCAGCATCACTGTCCGGGAAGCCTGATTTTATATCATTTAAAATATTCAGAGCTTCTCCTGTTTTGCCGGTCGAGATATAATACTCCAATTCCGACAGGGATTTTTCAGATTTACTGTACCATTCTTTCTTCCAGATCTGCCGCCATTCAGGACTGTTTTCAACTTTACTGAAAGACTGATCGAGCAGAACTTCCTTTTCCGTTTTGCGAAATTTTGATGCGAGGTTTCTTTCGAGATGATATACTGACGTAGCAGCATCACCCTTCATTGAATAAACCTTTGCAAGACCGTATTCTCCGGAACCAGGTGTTAAACTATTGGCTGTATTATAATCGCTCAATGCACCGGACACGTCACCTGCAACAATCCTGGCCTCTGCCCTCTCTGAGTACAGTCCGCTGTCGTTTGTCAAGGCAATGGCTTTTGTAAGCAACTCAATTGCCTGACCGGGCTTTCCTCCATCGCTAAAAGCTTTTGCCCTGAGAATATTATCGACTGTTGACTGCCCATTTACATAACCAGCAATTAAGCTTAACAGAAACAGGGTTGCTACTTTTTTCATCATTGTCAATATGCTATTTTATTTAGTCTGAACTGGTCTGGGCTTTGCCTCTTTATCAGTGATTACATGAACAAAGCCTGAAAGATGGAACATCTCAAGACCTGATATCCTCATCTCATAAACATCACACTGGTAGAAATAAACTCCGGGAGAAACTATTTTACCATTGTACGAACCATCCCACTCTATCCGTGGATCCTCCGTGGAGAAAAGTTGCAGGCCGTTCCTGTTGAAAAGTTTGAAATCGACTTTCTCTACAAGCCCTGAAGTTTTCGCTACAAGCCAGTCATTGATATCGTCGCCATTTGGAGTAAACACATTGGGGATCTCATAAAAATCACACGAATCGATACATACCATTACCGACTTTTCTCCCTCATTTCCAACTGCATCAAATGATGAAACCGCGTAGCATCCTGAAATAATATCTCCCGGGTAATGCCTGTAAGTGAATAAATTTGTGTCATTAATCGTCGTCAGGAGGGTAAGTGCTTCTTCCGATTTCATTTTATAATAAATTTTATAGCCTGCTATATCATCGAGACATGCCTGGCCTGTCACACTCCATCTGACGGTATTATAAAGACTGTCGCACTGACTGGAGACATTTATTTCAGGAGTACATGGAGCCTCGTTATCGATTGGAGTTACGCATACCGATTCGGAAAAATTCACAAGGTTTTTAGGAAGACCCGGGGTACTGTATCCTCCGGTCGACCTTACATAATAACAGTATTCATTTCCATTAATGAGTCCGTTATCGGTAAATGTAAGTACATTAGTAGAACCTACAGAATCCCATTTGGTTGTTGATTGATTAAACCTGAAGAAATCGTACCGTGAGTTTATCCAGGGTACATTTCTGTTAAGAGTGAACCTGGCTTTTTTGTCACCCGGATTTGCAGTCACAAAGACTGAAGAGGCATAACCCGGCTCACCGACAATAAATCTATTTCCGGGGGCATTGTTGTACAACTCTATCCTGTATATGTATCCTGAGTTTTTGGTGTCAAGAATAGTATCAACCATTACCGTATCGTTAAGATCGGATGTAAGGATCGACCGGATCTGCTTATAATCTGATCCTCCGGTACCTTTAGCACGGAATATAAGGTACTCCCAGGGGCCTGTTGAAGGAATTGTGTCAAGCTTATCGGGTTTTCTCCAGGAGATAAAAACCGATCCGTTTAACGGTTCGGTGACTCTGATACTCACATTCTTTATTACCGGAACACCTGAAACAAGAGCGGAAGTAATTTCATTGGAGGCCTTGCTTTCAGTTCCATTTGGATAAACTGCAACAATCCTGTAGGCATATTCCTTTCCAAACTGAAGTCCCTGTCCATTATCGTTATCGGTGAAAAGGGTTGTGGAACTACCAGCTATATATCCAACTTTGGAAAAACCTGTTGAGGAAGGAATGCCTCCCGAACAAGAATCAGGTTTAAACGAAGTTGCTCCTTCCCTTCGGTAAATACTAAACCCGCTGATAGCGCCGGTTCCATAATTTGCCCAGGATAACACTATTTGTTTTCCTTCAGGCAAAGCGCTCAGGAGTTTAGGAGAGGGCCCGACAACCTTTATGTTCATATTGTCGATATCCGACAACTTAACTTCCATGTTTGAGTCATCCGATTTAAAGATAACATTGTATGGTTGTGCCCTTACTGCCTCATGGCATGGGGTCCATCGAAACCTTGAAGAGGCCTTGCCTGCTACAGAATCTATCTTTGTGAATTCGGCAGGACACTTAACAATGTTAAATACTCCGGAGGTTGCCTTGAGCGAAATCCCATCTTTATTAGGATCAGTTGCCGAAAAAACAAAATCAATTGTTTGTCCTGCTTCAACACAATAGTCTCTGAGAGGTCCATTAACAGGCGGTTTATTTGTGGTTTCATAAACCTCTATCTGCATGTCGCGAATTACCATCCCTATCTTCTTCTTGTACCTGAATTCCTGTATTTCCATTGCCACATTGTACTTACCGGTATCTGCAGGGGCATCCCATATCAAATCACCGCTGATAGAATCCACCTTTATCGAATGAGTAGCGGGGGGCAGAGAATAGTTCTCAATTGGTTTTCCATCTTCACGGGTACAAACAGTAAGCTTATACGAAAGGCTGTCTCCATCAGGATCAAAAGCAGCGGGATTATGAATAAAAATGTAACCCAGAGCTGCCTTATCATATGGAGGATTAAGAAGAACCGGAGTGCTGTTACGTCCTATTGCCGGGTTGACTGTAAGAATAGTGGAGATCGAGAATACAACATTCACTGAATTGGGTATATTCCTCACTCCCAGGTTCCTGTTCGGATCCTGGACAACTATTTTATATATTCCGGGGCCCGGAAAGGTATGAATGATCTTGTAAATATTTTTCTGATAGTAATTGGGCAGGAGAGTTTTGGATATTCTTGGAGCTTCCGATGTGGTATTATCGCCCCATTCAACGGGCAGGTAATCCCTGTTGGCAAAACTCAGTGTGTATGTAAATGTGGAAATAGTAATTTCAAATGTCAGATCCGATAACTGCACATAGGTAATTTCACCTGCACGGTTGTGAGTTGCATTCGCACTCACAAAAAAGGATGCCGCCAAAACCAGCAAAAATATTTTCCTCATCATTCGATTCTTTCTTCTGAATTATTTTAATCTGAAAGTCTTTTCTGTTGATTCCGGAGTCAGTCTGACTGCCTCTTCAAAATCGTTAACCCTTACAATCAACATATTTGCCTGATCACTATAGAGAGTTGTCATTATCAGGTTCGTAACACTCACTGTTTTGGGCTTCTTTACCTTCCCAAATTCCATGTTTATACTGATCTCATTGTCATTAAGCGAAAAATTCTGAAGCCTGCCGCCCAGCTGTTTTTCATTGACAGCAAGCTTCACTTTTTCGGACAAGTATTTTTCCATAACGGTGAAGGAGATTGAGTCATTGCGCGAAAAATCAACATTTTCTTCCTGTAGGCCGAATAATTTACAATCCCTTAAAAAATCATCATAATACATCTTTACAAAAACTTTAAATACATCGTTGCCTCGAGTATAATCTACACTTGTCAGCGTGACATGCACCGGATGAAAAAGAAGAAATGCCGATAAGAATAGCGTACTCAACATTAGAACCCGTTTACTGTCGTGATATATTCATCAAAAATCAGACCAAACAATAATCAATCCTTAATACTTACCCTGTCTTTCAAATAGTTCACAGAGCCCACCTCAATGAAAGAGAAGCCCAGCCCTCCTGAAAAATTACCGGCAAGGACAACAACAATATCATCCCCTTCGAGATTATGTGTCTTTACAAGTTTCTTCAGTGCAATATTTATAAATTCATCTACCGACTTCCGCTTCTCCTGGAAACTTGCATAAACTCCGTAAGAAAGAGATAGTTCCCTCATTGTAGATTCGGAATAACATTGGGCCAGAATGAGTTTTGTTCCCCTGTAGCCAGACATGTCCCTTATAGTTCTGCCTCCGAGAGTGTCTGCTATTATACCCTTTGCCCCTATCCTGAAGGCTGTTTTGACGGCAACCTTAGACAAATATGATGAAATTTCTCCGGTAAGGCTTATATAGGGAATGTCGATGAACTTCTCCTTGTTTTTTTCTACTTCCATGGCAACTTTTGTCATAGTCTTAACAGCTTCTACAGGATATTTTCCTGCAGCAGTCTCACCGCTAAGCATGATGGCGTCAGTCTGGGAATTAATGGCATTGGCAATATCGCTTACCTCGGCACGGGTCGGCCTCGGATTTGTAATCATGGAATGCAGCATCTGGGTAGCTACAATCACAGGTTTACGCCTTACAATGCACTTTGTTATTATCGTCTTCTGAATTCCCGGGATCTTCTCGTATGGGATCTCTATTGCAAGGTCTCCCCTGGCAACCATAATTCCATAAACGAGCTCAAGTATGTCGTCTATATTATCGACACCCTCCTGATTTTCGATTTTGGCAATGATCTTCATTGAACTATTATTGGCATTAATTGCCGCCTGCACATCAAGCACATCCTGACGAGATCTGACAAAGGAGTGTGCTATGAAATCCACCTTATTCTCTGCAGCCATGGCAATAAATGCGTGGTCTTTTTCGGTGAGTGATGGCAGATTTATCTTAACTCCGGGAATGTTGACGCTTTTCCGGGAGCCCAGAAGACCCTCATTATCAACTATGCACTCAAGGTGGTTACCAACTCTCTTAACTGCTTTTAGTTCCAGTTCTCCATCATCAATCATTATCAGCGAGCCAATAGGGATATCCGATGCAAAATTAGGATATGTGACATAGATGCCTTCCTCAGAGGTTTTTTTATCCCGGTCACCAGAAATGGTAATTATCTTTCCTTTCTTAAGCATGATAGGATGATCGGTAATCGTCGTACGGATCTCCGGCCCTTTGGTATCGATTAAAACTGCGATTTTATCGGAAACAATCCGCGCGTTATGCACAATCTGACGGGCTGATTCAACAGTAAGATGAGCCGAATTTATACGAACCACATCCATTCCTGCCTCAAACAACTCCCTAATAAATTCGATACTGCAATTCTTATCTGAAATTGTCGCAACAATCTTTGTCTTCTTCCTGTTCATAAGCTTTTGTTTCTTTGATTAACTATTTCCCTGACGGCTTCGATACCAAGCCTGTAACTATCCAGGCCAAAACCAGAAATACTTCCGGCACATGCTCTTCCAATAAGGCTTGTGTGCCTGAATTCTTCACGCGCAGCTATATTGGTAATATGAACTTCGACCACAGGCGAAGTAACTGAAGCAATGGCATCAGTGATGGCAACGGAAGTATGAGTATATCCTCCCGCGTTGAGAATTATCCCGTCGCAGGAAAAACCGGCGGAATGTATCCGGTTTATAATTTCACCTTCAATATTCGATTGGAAATAATCAAAAACAATCTCCGGAAAACGCGATTTCAGTATTCCAAAATATTCTTCAAATGACGATTTTCCATATTTCCCTGGTTCCCTCTTACCCAAAAGATTGAGGTTTGGACCATTTATTATTACTATCTCCATCTTCGACAATCCTTTTAAAAAATAATCTGATGACCTTTAAAAATCAATTGTAAAAATAGACAAAAATATTTAAGAGTATACCTTAACCGGGTTCTATTACTTTGTGTTACTTTGTATGATAATGATTCAAATAATATGAGTCTTTCATGGAAACAATCGATAAGAAATTTTGAAATCTACCTGAGGCTGGAGAAGTCTTTGTCGGAAAATAGTATCGAAGCATACCTTTACGATGTTTTGAAACTCGAAAAGTACTTCACTGAAATTGCCGCGAATACTCAGCCAGCATCTGTATCCTTTCAGGAACTGCGTTCATTCCTTGCATGGTATGTCCTTGACAACAACAATGCCCGATCACAGTCCAGGTTAATATCCGGAATAAGGGCTTTTTTCAGATTCCTTTTAATTGATGGCGAAATTGAAGAGAATCCTGCACTGCTGCTCGACTCTCCGAAGATTGGACTAAAGCTTCCCGAAGTGCTCTCAATTGCAGAGATCGATGCAATGATCTCGGTTATAGACCTGAGCAAAAAGGAAGGACACAGGAACAAGGCAATCATTGAAACGCTTTACGGCTGTGGTTTAAGAGTTTCGGAACTTGTGAATCTCAGGCTTACTGACATACATTATAAGGATGAATATATTATTGTCACCGGAAAAGGAAACAAACAGAGGCTGGTACCTGTCAGCGGAAAGGCTCTTAAGGAGATTGATATTTATAAGCAGTCCAGAAATCTGCTTCCTTTAATCAAGGACCAGAATATACTTTTTCTGAACCGTAGGGGAGGAAAACTTACAAGGGCAATGATATTCACAATAATAAAAGAGCTTGCTGCCAGGGCTGGTGTAATGAAGAAGATAAGCCCTCACACTTTCCGCCACTCTTTTGCCACTCACCTCATTAATGCGGGAGCCGATCTGAGGGCTGTACAGGAGATGCTCGGACATGAATCAATCATGACTACAGAGATTTACACACATATCGACAGGAGTTTCCTGCGCGACACTCTTATACTGTTTCATCCCAGGGCATAAATCGGGTTTTTGGCATCCGAAATTCAATTAAATATCTTAACTTTGCGTCCGAATTTGAAAAAAATATATTTAACTATTTCAAACCAATAAATTATGTCAAACGTAAAAAGAGTCTACTCCTTTGGAAAGAAAGCCGCTGAAGGTAAAGCTGATATGAAGAATCTTCTTGGCGGAAAAGGTGCAAACCTCGCGGAGATGTGTCTTCTCAGCCTGCCTGTTCCCGCCGGGTTTACTATCACAACTGATGCCTGCAACGAATATTATGCAAACGACTGCACACTTCCTGCTGAACTTATGCCTGAAGTATGGGCCGCAATGACTAAAACTGAAGAGTCCATGAACATGAAATATGGCGATTCAGAAAATGCTCTTCTTGTTTCATGCCGCTCGGGCGCAAGAAGTTCAATGCCCGGTATGATGGATACAGTTCTTAATATCGGTCTCTGCTCCGCAACAATTCCCGGTTTTCTGAAGAAGACCAATAATCCCCGTTTTGTCTGGGATTCATATCGTCGTCTTATAATGATGTACGCCGACGTGGTTATGGAAAAAGCTGAAGGCATCGAACCTTCTGATGGTAAAGGAATACGCAAGCATCTTGACGAAACCCTTGATGGCTTCAAACACAAAAATGGTTATAAATCAGATACTGAAATAACAGCTGATGAACTGAAAGAACTTGCTGAAGAATTCAAGAAAATTGTAATTAACATACTTGGCAAACCTTTCCCTGATGATGCAAGAGAACAACTTGAAGGAAGTATCAAGGCTGTTTTCAAAAGCTGGAACGGAAAGAAAGCCATTTCATACCGTCGTATTGAAGGAATTCCCGACGATTGGGGTACAGCTGTAAACGTACAGGCTATGGTATTCGGAAACATGGGCGACACTTCCGCAACAGGCGTTGCTTTTACCCGTAACCCTGCTACAGGTGAGAACCTTTTCTATGGCGAATGGCTTGTAAATGCACAGGGTGAAGACGTTGTTGCAGGTATCCGCACTCCAAGTCCGCTTAATGATGACACTAAAAATGATCAAAACCAGCACCTTGCAAGTATGCAGGAAGCTATGCCTCAAACTTACCAGGAACTGACTAATATCCGCAATATCCTTGACAACCATTACAAGGATATGCTTGATATTGAGTTCACAATTCAGGAAGACAAATTGTATATGCTGCAATGCCGCGTTGGAAAACGTACCGGTACTGCCGCCGTTCAGATTGCAATGGATTACCTCAAAGAAGGCAAGATTGATGAAAAAACTTCAGTTATGCGTGTTGAACCGGCTCAGTTGGATGAAATTCTTCACCCAATTCTTGATCCTAAAGAAGAATTAAAAAGCCACGTAATTGTCAAAGGCCTGCCAGCAGGACCCGGAGGTGCTGTAGGAAAATTAGTCTTCACCGCTGAAGCTGCCGTAGCTGCTGTTCGTGCCGATGCAAAAGCTCAGGTTATTTTATTACGTGAAGAAACCAACCCGGAAGATGTTGAAGGTATGTCAGCGGCAATTGGAATTCTTACTGCCCGTGGTGGTATGACTTCACATGCTGCATTGGTTGCCCGCGGTTGGGGTAAGTGCTGTATTGTTGGAGCAGGAAAACTCCATGTTGATGCAGAAAATAAACAAGCAAAGATTGAAGGTTCTGATATTATATTAAGAGAAGGAGATATTGTTTCAATGAACGGTTCAAGAGGCCTGGTTTATCAGGCTTCTTTACCTTTGATCGATTCTTCAGAAAATCCTATTTTCCCGCTTTTCATCCAATACATGAAAATTGTGGACAAATTCCGCACCATGGGTGTCAGGACCAATGCAGAGACTCCAGCCGATGCAAAAAAAGCACGTGAATTTGGAGCTGAAGGTATTGGTTTGTTCCGCACCGAGCACATGTTCTACGGAAAAGGTTCGGAAGAACCATTGTTCTTACTTCGCAAAATGATTTTGAGCGATGGAAAAGAGGAACGTATTACAGCTTTGAATGAATTATTCCCTTACGTAAAAAAAGATATCAAAGCGACTTTGCTGTCAATGGATACGCTGCCGGTAACTTTCCGTCTGCTGGATCCTCCATTACATGAATTTGTTCCTCAAAATGCTGAGAAACAAGCAGAATTGGCCAAAGCATTAGGCATTACTGCTGAAGCTGTTGCAAAACGTGGCGATGCACTTCATGAATCAAATCCAATGATGGGACACCGTGGAGTACGTCTGGGTATCACTTATCCGGAAGTTACCGAGATGCAGATTCGCGCTATTTTTGAGGCTTCAGCTGAATTGATCCAGGAAGCAAAAGATCCGCACCCTGAGTTAATGGTTCCTGTTACCTGCGACGTTGCTGAATTAGATATTACTAAAGTTATTTTTGATAAAGTCAAAGCAGAAGTAAGCGCCAAATTCGCAATGTCATCCCTTGAATGCAAATATGGCACCATGATTGAAATACCTCGTGCCTGCCTGTTAGCTGATCGCATGGCAAAAACTGCCGAATTCTTCTCATTTGGTACTAATGACCTGACACAGATGACATTCGGTTTCAGCCGCGATGATACAGGTGGCTTCATGAACGATTACTTAGATAAGAAAATATTAGCAGCTGATCCTTTTCAAACAATTGATCAGGAAGGTGTTGGCCAGCTAATAGAAATGGCAGTTGTAAAAGGCCGCGCAACCCGCACCGACTTAAAAGTAGGGATTTGCGGTGAACAGGGCGGCGATCCTGCATCTGTTGAGTTCTGCTACAAAAAAGGACTTTCATATGTAAGTTGTTCTCCGTTCAGAGTTCCAATTGCAAGACTTGCTGCTGCACAGTCTTCTATTAAATTCGGAAAATAGTATATTTTCTATAGGTCTGAAGAGGGTGTCTCCAAAGGGCACCCTCTTTTTTTTCAGATCCTTCAAGCTATTTAAAGCTGTTTGAAAAATCCTCTGTGTCCCTCCGTGACGCCTCTGTGTTCCTCTGTGTGAGTTCTTAAAATGTTGTGACACAGAGTGACACAGAGAAAACACAGAGATCCACAGAGAAAACATAAGCATTAATTCCGGTTTTAAGAGAATACCGGAAAACCTTAGTGAAATCAGAATCCGTCACTCTTCAAGGTCTGGGTGAATGTTAATAATTATAAAAATTGACTTATATTAGTCCGGTAAAGGAGATGAATATTTCATAACTTTGGAAACTATAACTCCAATCAACGCCATTCTTAATATGATTAGCCCACAGGATTTACTGCAATATGGTATAAAAGACGTTGCCGAATTACATTATAACCCTTCCTATAATGAACTTTTTGCCGAAGAGACTAAACCAGGTCTGGACAGATATGAAAAGGGAATAATTACCAGAAGCGGCGCGGTTTCAGTCGACACCGGAATATTCACGGGACGCTCTCCAAAGGACAAATATGTTGTTATGGATGACCTCACAAAGGATAGTGTCTGGTGGAAATCGGACCTTGCAAAGGTATCCGACAACAAACCCATTTCGCAGGAGATATGGAACCATTGCAGGAATATATCTTCCAGTCAGCTATCCGGCAAAAATCTGTTTGTAGTGGACTGTTATTGTGGTGCAAATGAAAACACAAGGCTGAATGTCAGGTTCATACTCGAAGTAGCCTGGCAGGCTCATTTTGTTAAGAACATGTTCATCCGACCCGAACCGGCTGAACTTGAAAACTTCAAACCTGATTTTGTCGTTCTGAATGCTTCAAAGGCTGTCAATCCTGACTGGAAAAAACAGGGACTTAACTCCGAGAACTTTATTCTCTTCAACCTGAAGGAAGGCATGGCTGTGATAGGCGGAACATGGTACGGCGGAGAAATGAAAAAAGGTATTTTTTCAGTAATGAACTACCACCTCCCGCGCAAGGGCATTGCATCGATGCACTGTTCTGCCAATGTCGGCAAAAACGGCGATACCGCTATATTCTTCGGACTATCGGGCACCGGTAAAACAACCCTTTCCACTGATCCTGAAAGGGCACTTGTGGGAGATGACGAACATGGCTGGGATAATGATGGCGTTTTCAATCTTGAAGGCGGATGTTATGCAAAGTGTATTAAACTTAGCCAGAAGAATGAACCAGATATCTTTAACGCGATCCGGCGCGATGCACTTTTAGAAAACCTTGTTGTGCTGTCAGATGGCACCATCGACTTCAATGATAGTTCTAAAACTGAAAACACAAGGGTCTCCTACCCTATTTACCATATTAACAACATTGTTAAGCCTCAATCAAAGGCAGGACATGCAAAAAGGGTTATCTTCCTCACAGCTGACACTTTCGGGGTTCTTCCACCGGTGAGCAGACTTACTGAGGAACAGACAAAATATTATTTTCTGAGCGGATATACTGCAAAAGTGGCGGGAACTGAACGTGGGATCGTAGAACCAGTACCATCTTTTTCAGCTTGCTTCGGTGCAGCATTCCTTATGCTTGATCCAATTATCTACGCTAATCAACTGGCAACCAAGATGAAACAGAACAATGCCGAAGGATGGCTTGTAAATACCGGATGGACTGGAGGCCCGTATGGAACAGGTACAAGGATAGACCTCCCGGCGACTCGTCGTATAATTAATTCAATACTTGATGGTTCTATACTCAATTCAGATTTTGAAACTCTTCCTGTTTTCAACCTTTCTATTCCGGTAAAAATTGACGGAGTTGAAGAAGAAATTCTTGACCCTTCGAAAGCATGGAACTCTCCTTTGAGATGGCGTATCGCCGCAACGGATCTTGCCTTAAAATTCATAAATAATTTCAGCAAATTCACTGGCAACCAGGAGACTGCGAAACTTGCCGATTACGGCCCTAAGATCTGATATCTGGTTTCATCATTTTGCACTATTTGCAAATAAATTTTTATGACCATGAATATACCGCTCATTGCAATGGCAATATTCTTCGCCTACCTGCTGGGATCAATACCCACGGCAGTCTGGGTAAGCAAAAAGTTTCATAATATCGATGTACGGGAGCATGGCAGCGGCAATGCCGGTGCAACAAATGTAATAAGGGTCCTTGGATGGAAAACAGGAGCTCCTGTCATCATAGTCGATGTGGCAAAGGGCTGGCTTGCTTCAAGCCTTCCGGTTTTCTTTCATCTGGCCGGCCCTGATAGCTCCCTTCTTGTAAATTTGCAGATAATCACCGGAATTGCTTCGATAGTGGGGCATGTATATCCGGTATTTGCCTGGTTCAGGGGAGGGAAAGGAGTTGCTACAATATTCGGAGTTCTCCTGGCTTTAAACTTTTACCTGACCCTTTCCTGCTTTGGAGTATTCCTTGCTATATTTCTCATAACGTGGATAGTTTCAATATCCAGCATGTGTGCCGGTCTTTCCTTCCCATTATTGCTTTTATTCTTTTTCAACACTCCCTCAACTGTATTTAAAGTTTTTTCAGTCCTGGTGGCAGCAGCCTTGATATTCACTCATCGCAAAAACATCGGAAGACTTCTGAAAGGCGAGGAATCAAAACTTATCTGGAAATCGAAAGACAAAAAGTCCTGATAAACCTACTAGTACTGCTCCAGCAGCTCAATGCGCCTGTCGATTGGCGGGTGGGTCGCGAATAATGAGGTAAATGAAACAGATCTTTTCGCTTTTCTTGTTTTCGGATTGTCAAGAAACAACTGCGCAACATCCCTTCTTTTAACGGCTTCAATAGTCGGATCGGCAGCCACTTTCCTCAGGGCTGAAGCAAGTGCTTTAGGTCGTCTTGTGAGCTCTGCCGCACCTGCATCGGCCAGATATTCCCTGTTCCTCGATAATGAAAACCTCAGCAGGGAAGCAATAAGATAACCAACAAGGGCAAGGGCAAGAGCTACTAATATCATTACTCCTCCTCCTTTTTTGCTCCTGCCCACACCACCGAACTGTATTGAACGAAAAATGGTCTCCGATATAAATGCAAAAATACCGACAAAAACTATCGAAACAATCAGCAGCCTGACATCACGGTTCTTAATATGAGTAAGCTCATGGGCGATAACGGCATCAAGCTCATCATCGTCAAGTTTATCAATTATACCACTTGAAAGGGAAATCGAAAATGAATTTGAATTTAGTCCGCTTGCATAAGCATTAAGGGAGTCATCGTCAATTATTCTGATTTTAGGCATTGCCATCCCTCCCGAAATGCAAAGGTTCTCAACAAGATTATATACCCTTGTATTCTCTTTTCTGGTAAGCGGTCTCGATCCGGTGGCCCTGTTTATCATTGCTGAATGGGAAAACCATGCTATAGTAAACCATATAATCACACCCAGAATGACCCAGGGAGCTGTCCTGAAGAAACTGTGGTCAACAATCAAAAGGCTTGTTTCCTTGCCCTGGCTTAGTGAAAGGAAAAGCAGGAAAAGCCAGGTAAGACCCAGGAAGATAAGGGGAAACACTAGCAGAATGATAGCTGAGTTGGAATTATTCTTCCATATCTGGTTCTGGAGACCGAAATATTTCATTTATCAGAACCTGATTACAGGAGGCTGTTCGGCAGAAGTACGCTGATCCCCGAGTTCAAACATAGCTTCCCTTTTGAAATTAAAAAGTGTCGCAATCAGGTTCGACGGGAAAAGCTCGGTTGCAACATTCAGTTCCTTTGTGGCTGAGTTAAAGAAACGCCGGGCGGCTGCGATCTTGTTTTCAACATCTGAAATCTCGCCCTGCAGATTCATGAAGGTTTGACTCGCCTTAAGATCAGGATAAGCTTCAACAGCTACCTTCAGACCATCCAGGGCACTGCTAAGCTTATTTTCGGCGGCTATCTTTTCCGATATAGTCCCTGCTTTCATAGCCGCTGTACGTGCCTCCGTAATTTCAACCAGAACACTTTTTTCATACCCCATATATCCCTTTACTGAATCAACAAGCTGAGGAATGAGGTCATGACGTAGCCTTAGCTGTACATCAACATCGGCAAAGGCCTGCTCCCTGTTGTTTTTCAACTTTACAAGCCTGTTATATAAGGTTATAACCATCAAACAAATCGCAAACAAAATTCCCAGAAAAAACAATACTATTACCATTTTCTACAAGTATTTATGTCGTTTTCAAATTTCCATGAGCGGTAAAAGGCCTTAAAGATAGATATTTTTGCTATATTTAACTCGCAATTTGACCAATATTAGAAATCACAATACAATGGCGTTTAGTTAAGGAATATTATTACCAAACATGAAAAGAATATTTTACCACAGGGACCACTCTACTATTCTTGTGTTTTTACCCCCCAACCCCCCAAGGGGGGATTTAAGAACACCCCCCTTGGGGGGCAGGGGGGTAAAATGTGGGAGTAAGAAACTGATTACCCGGGCTTAACTAAACGACATTGAATCACTATAATCAAACCATTAACAATTTCAACTATGGAAAAGAGTTTAAAAGGAACCCTGACCGAGAAGAACCTGCTAAAAGCATTTGCAGGTGAATCACAGGCAAAAAACAGGTATGAGTTTGCAGCCAAAGTTGCAAAAGAGGAAGGTTACGAACAGATAGCAGGCATATTTCTCGAAACTGCCCAGCAGGAACAGGTACATGCAAAAAGGTTTTTCAAATTCCTTGAAGGAGGAATGGTTGAAATTACAGCGTCCTATCCCGGAGGAAAAATAGATACAACCAAAGAGAATCTTTTTGCCGCAGCCGAAGGTGAGCACGAAGAATGGACTGACCTCTATCCCGAATTTGCAAGAATAGCAGAAGAAGAAGGATTTAAGACCGTTTCAACTGCTTTCAAAGCCATTGCAGCCGCTGAAAAAGGACATGAGGAAAGATACAGGAAACTACTTGAAAACGTGATGCAGGACAAGGTGTTTGAGCGTGACGAAAAAGTCTTCTGGTATTGCAGAAAATGCGGATATATACATTTTGGTACAAAACCACTAAAGAATTGTCCTGCCTGCCTTCACCCGGAGTCATATTTCGAATTGTTAGCCAATAATTACTAATGATAGAAGGCATATCAATGCTTGAGCTTATTTCAAGCCGGCAGAGCGACAGGAAATACAGTGACAAGCCTGTTGAGAAGGAAAAACTCGACAGGATACTTGAAGCCGGAAGGATCGCTCCGTCGGCCTGCAATGCACAGCCCTGGAAGTTTATTGTGGTAACCGATCCTGAACTTCTGCTGAAAACGGCAGAAGCTGCATCGGCAAAACTGCTCAACATGAATTCCTTTGTCGGACAAGCTCCTGTTCAGATCATCATTGTAAGGGAAAAACCTAATTTTTCCTCGAAAGTAGGCGCAACAATTAAGAACAAGGACTATTCGCTTATCGACATTGGCATTTCGACTGAGAATATTTGTCTGCAGGCCGAAGCTGAGGGCATCGGTTCATGCATAATCGGATGGTTTGACGAGAAAGCGCTTCAGAAGCTGCTCGGCATCCCATCATCGAAACGGGTTGAACTTATGATCACGCTTGGTTACTCACTCAGCGACAAAAGGGTGAAAAAAAGGAAACCGGCAGAAGAGACGGTTTCCTATAATAAGTACTGATCCATTTTATGAAAGTCTTGAAAGCGCTCCTTTTATCCTTTTTACAGCTTCCACAAGCAGTTCGTCTGATGTAGCGTATGAAATCCTGAGGCAATCAGGCGCTCCGAAAGCATCCCCTCCGACAGTTGCCACCTGGGCCTTATCGAGCAGATAAAGAGCCAGATCGTCGGAGTTGCCTATCGTTGTCTCTCCATCAGATTTTCCAAGGAAATGGCTGATATCAGGCATTACATAAAAGGCGCCCTGAGGGATCCTTACCTTTAATCCTTCGACATCTTTCAGCAGGCCGCACAGTAGATCGCGGCGGCGGAGAAATGCATCACGCATCATCTTTATCGATTCATGTCCTCCTTCAATGGCTGCCAGAGCAGCTCTTTGGGCTATTGAGCATACACCCGAGGTAAACTGGCCCTGAAGTTTATTGCATCCCTTGGCAATCCAGAGCGGAGCCCCTATATAGCCTATCCTCCAGCCGGTCATCGCGTATCCCTTTGAGACACCGTTAACCGTAATTACCCTGTCGTATATGAAATCAAACGAGGCCATACTGATGTGCTTGCCGGTAAACACGATATGCTCGTAGATCTCATCGGAAATCACAAACAAACCCTCATGTCCTTCAATGATCCTGGCAATCTTCTCCATTTCATCGAATGTATATACCATTCCGGTCGGATTGGATGGGGAATTGAACATTACAAGTCTTGTCTTACCCGTTATTGCAGCCGCCAGCTGTTCAGGTTTAATCTTGAAATCATTATCAATCGAAGCCTCCACAATTACGGGCTTACCACCTGCCAGTATTACCTGGTCGTAATAACTTACCCAGTATGGAGCAAGGATAATAACCTCATCACCCGGGTTTATAAGTGTAAGAATAACATTTATCAACGAGTGTTTTCCTCCGGCAGAAACAATTATCTGATCGGGGGAATAATTGAGTCCGTTTTCCTCTTTGAATTTCTTTGAGATGGCTTTGCGCAGATCATCATAACCCGGCACGGGAGGATATTTGGAATAATTATCATCTATGGCTTTTTTGGCTGCCTCCTTAACGTGATCGGGGGTGTTGAAGTCGGGTTCACCAAGGCTGAGACTAATGATATCAATCCCTAAGGCTTTTAGCTCCCTGCTTTTCTGAGCCATAGCCAGAGTCTGGGATACTGACAGTGATTTCACTCGGTCGGATAAATATTCCATAATTTCGATTTTAATGTTTTACGGTTTAACACTTCGGATCAGGCCAAAAATAGAAAGTTAAATCGGGAAAAAGAAGAAAAAAATGAAACAGACTTATTTTGAAAGAGTCCTTTGTTTTACTTGACTCTTAACCTTATCTTTGTTTACAGAATCAGACAGAATCTGTTTATCGAACCTCAATAAAACTCTGTGTTGCTAAAAATGAAGAACTTACACTGAGTTACACAGAGATTCACAGAGCGACACAGAGAAAATTCAATCAATGGATTCTGCATATCAGATAGTAAAATATCTGATAATAGCCTGTTGCCGGAAAATAACTTAAATGAAATAATTATGGAAATACTTGCTGACATACTAAAAATAACGATCCCGGCCCTTATAGTTTTTTTGACCGCATGGATCCTTCTTAAAAATATGATCAGTCTTGATCAGGATAAAAGAAGACAGGAGATAATACTCCAGAACAGCCGTACTGTAACTCCTATAAAGCTGCAGGCGTATGAACGTATCATCCTCTTCCTTGAACGGATATCACTCGAATCGCTGCTTGTGAGAATCAGCACAACCGACATGTCATCTTCTCAGCTTCATACGGCGATGCTAAGCACTATCAGGAATGAATTCGAACACAACCTGTCGCAGCAGATCTACATGTCGCCACGGGCATGGGAGGTGGTTAAAAACGCACGATCGAATATGATAAGGATCATCAATACCGAAGCCGAAACAATGGCCCCCGAATCGTCAGGACTAGCCCTTAGCCAGAAACTGCTCGAAAGAATAATTGAAATTGAATCGGAGCCTACGCGGGCAGCTATCGACTATATTAAAGCGGAAGTGGCGAAGATGATATAATTTTGAACGACAACATTTGAGTTCCTCGTTTCGCGTTTCGTGTTTCGCGTTTCGCGTTTCGTGTTTCGTGTTTCGCTTTCATGGTCACTTGTAATGAATACTGCATTCTGGAAACAAAAATTGTCCCGGTACAGGTTCCGCCCTGGGTCTGAAAATCTTAAACCTAAACTAAAAGATTCCCAATGCGAAACGCTGAACACGAAACAATTAAATCACCTTGAGTATTAAAGAAGCTCGACGCTTCTTTTAACGAAGGTGCTAAGATCTTCTCCCTTTAGCAGGTTATTTGAAAGCAAAGCAAGGTCTATGAGCTGTTTTACCTTTTTGTTTCCCGATCCGTAAGCCTCCAGGATATCTTTCCTCGAACTTTCAGCCACACCTAGTTCGCTGCGCATCTTATCGAGATCATCCTTTTCAACCTGACTTATCTCATCCTCTTTCATTTTCTTATGCTCCTTCTCGATGAAGTCAATTTCTTCCTTAATCTTATTTATTTCCGCATTACTGGCAGCAAGCTCTGAACTCTTTTCATTCTGAAGCTCCTCCGATATACTTATAATAAGATTATGGTTTGGATTTACAACAAGATTATAACTATCAGGCAGCTCTCCGTAAAAGTTCATCCCGCCTCCTGTTTGCGACATCTCCTTCATCCTTCTCATAAATTCCGACTGAGTGATTATCACAGGAGTATCAGTCTCATCCATCGACTCCATCACAACATTATACATCTCCTTCGATTTAACCTTAATGCTAAATACGCTCTTAAGGTCTTCCTGTTGTCTTTCTGAGAGTTTCGATGCCTTTGGATCTTCCTTATGAATAAGTTTGTCGACTACATCGGAGTCAACGCGCACAAATCTTGAATCCTTGAGTTTCGATTCAAGGTGACTTATCAGATGAACATCGAGCTGGCCATCCATAAGAAGTACATCATAGCCTTTGTTCCTGGCTTTTTCGATGTAGGTAAACTGGTCGGTCTTATTTGTAGAGTAGAGATAAATCAGGCTCTTTTTCCTGTCGGTCTGATTATCCTTTATCAGGTTCTCATAATCTTCGAAAGTAAAATACTTGTCGTCGGTATTTTTAAAGAGTGCAAATTTGGCAGCTTTCTCATAGAATTTCTCCTCTGTAATCATTCCGTATTCTATGAACAACTTAAGATTATCCCATTTTTTTTCAAACTCTTCCCTGTTGTTTTTGAAGATATCGCTGAGTCGGTCAGCAACTTTCTTTGTAATATGGCTTGATATTTTCTTAACGTTCGAATCGCTCTGGAGGTAACTCCTCGATACATTCAGAGGAATGTCGGGCGAATCGATAACTCCATGAAGCAAAGTGAGAAACTCGGGTACGATTCCCTCAACCGAATCAGTTACAAAAACTTGATTACAATATAGTTGTATTTTATTACGGTGAATTTCGATATTGCTTTTTATTTTGGGGAAATACAAGATCCCGGTAAGCTTAAACGGATAGTCAACATTCAGGTGAATATTGAAAAGAGGCTCTTCGCTGGCAGGGTATAGTTCGTGATAAAATTTCTTATAATCTTCGTCTGTAAGGTCAGCAGGTTTCTGTGTCCAGGCAGGCTTTGTATTGTTAATTAATTTATCCTTACCGGTTTCGACCATCTTTCCGTCTTTCCATTCCTTTTCTTTCCCGAAGGCTATTTCAACAGGAAGGAATTTGCAGTACTTTTTCAAAAGCTGCTCGATCTTACTTTCTTCGAGAAAATCCTTCGATTCCTCGTCTATGTAAAGGATGACATCGGTACCCCTGGAATCTTTTTCGATATCATCGAGAGTAAATTCAGGGCTTCCGTCGCAACTCCATTTTACAGCCTGAGAGCCTTCCTGGTATGACTGAGAAAAAACTTCAACCTTTTCAGAAACCATGAATGATGAATAAAAGCCAAGTCCAAAGTGTCCGATTATTGAATTTGACTGGTCTTTGTATTTATCGAGGAAATCATTGGCGCTCGAAAATGCTATCTGATTGAGGTATTTATCCAGTTCCTCTTTTGTCATTCCTATACCCTTATCGGAAACAGTAATGGTTTTCTTCTCCTTATCAACAAAAACCTGTATTGTCGTTTCTCCTACGTCACCCTTATAGTCACCTACAGAAGCCATAGTCTTTAATTTCTGAGTTGCATCGACAGCATTCGAAATGAGTTCCCTGAGGAAAATCTCATGGTCGGAATAAAGGAATTTTTTAATAATCGGGAAAATGTTTTCAGTGGTTACACCAATCTTTCCGGTTTGCATATCCTGTAATTTTATGGTTAAACAATTATGATTAACCTGATATGTCAAAAGATGTGCCGTAAGTTAAAAACTGACAAATAGTCACTTCAGAATAAACCTGATAACAATAACCGACAAGAGCGACAATAACAGCACAAGCATAAACAGATAAAGGGAGTAATTCCTTCTTCTTCTTAATATTTCAATGCTATGCTCACTTACGAACTTTTTTACTGTATTTGAAACACGAAGGAGGTAATTGGCATTCTTAGGGATGTAAGCCACAATATTAAACCTTATAGCCTTTTTTATTTCATCAATTTTTTCCGGTGGCCCGAGTAGAATCAAACCGGTTGTATGGTCTCTTTTCTTAATTTCCGCCGTGAGCCACTCAACCATCTCAATATGTTCCCTGTTCTCGTGCAATCCGATGATGGCTATCTTGCAGTATTGCCGGCCCTTATCCTTCTCGATCCTGCTTAGCAATTCCTCTGTTGTAAGGAATGACATCACCTGGCACCTTGGCGTGTCTGCTAAACTTTTCCTGACTTCATCGCTGTATGCCCGGTAATCGTCGTAACAAAAGATATGTGTCCTGACAGATTTCATAAAGATAACTGCCAATTTCTGCCAGATTTACTCACGATTTCTGGCATCTACATTTATTTTCAGATTCCATAATTCCTTCTCGTAGATAAAGGCATCGAATGAATAGTCGGAGCCGTAAAATTTTCTGTCGCTTTTCTGCAAAGGGTTTATAGGCACAAGGTGATCAAAAACAATTGAATTGCGGGAATTAAAGCGCAGGGACATTGTTCCGTCGGAGGAGTACTCGAATACTTCACGGCTGGTTATGTGATCTCCTGATTTAAACCATTTCATTCCAAACAAGAGCGAGCCATCTTCCGAGAAGTTTAAAACATCAATTATTTTTCTGGTTACAAGCTGATTGCCATAATCTATCCCAAGCAAGATCCAGCAGATATTACCCCTGTATTTAAAAGGACGAATATCATAATACAATGCCCCGTACCAGTCTGACTGGCTATAATCTACATTCTTTTTAATTGGATCATCAGTATAGTAAGCAGATAATTCATATACTTTATTCTCCTTACCCTTACCCTCCTTCCTGATAAAATAACAGAAGTACCGGCTCTTCTCCTTGGTGAGGAGAAGGTTCCATGTGATTATTTTAATCTTTGAATCAGGAGATGTAATCTGGCCCAGATACCGTATGTTCCTGAATTTATGAGAAAACACCGAATCGGACCTGACATAAGAACTGACAATTGCAGTAATTGAATCATTTATACGAAGCCTGATACTGTCCTCACGAACCACTGAAAGTCTTGAAAAGAGCTTTTCAAGGGTCTGTGTATTATTTACCCTGGCCTGACTAAAAGAGGCCTGGCCGGAGCCAGACAGAAGTAGAATAAAAGCAAATGCTGCAAATCTCATCAGGCATCAATATTTTCCATTGTATAATCGAGAAGTTTCTTAAGCTGATTACAGGCCATCATAATTTCTTCACTTGTAATTGTAAGAGGGGGCGCAATACGGAGTGCGCTCTCGCAGAAGAGAAAAAAATCAATAACAATACCGAATGCAGGAGCATTGGCAAAGGCGTATTTTACATATTCAGGCCGGGTAAGTTCAACTGCCAGTAACAATCCTTCCCCTCTGATCTCTTTAATCAGAGGATGTGTGAGTTCTCTTCTGAAAAGAGCCGATTTTGAACCGCACGATTGAGCCAGATTCTCATCAATAATTACATTTAGGGATGCAAGACCGGCGGCGCAGCATACGGGATGCCCTCCGAAAGTAGTTATATGTCCAAGAACGGGGTTTGAAGTCAGCGATGACATAATCTCCGAAGATGAAATAAAGGCTCCGAGCGGCATACCTCCCCCAAGGGCTTTGGCAAGCAGCAGGATATCGGGAACAACGCCGTATTTGTCAATGGCAAACATGGTTCCAAGACGGCCAAAGCCTGTCTGAATCTCATCGAAGATCAAAAGGGAGCCGGTCGAATCACAACGCTTGCGGACTTTTTCAAGAAAATTATTCACTGGGCAAATTACACCTGCTTCCCCCTGAACTGGTTCGATAATGACACATGCCGTTTGTGAATCAATGATTTCGAGGGATTTTTCATCATTGAAGTCTGCGAGAAAAGTATCCGGAAGCAGTGGTCTGAAAGCATTCCTGTAAATTTCACTTCCCTGTACGCTTAATGCGCCGTGAGTGCTTCCATGGTAGGCGTTCCTGAAGGAAATTACCCGGCTTTGCCCGGTGAACCGTTTGGAGAGCTTAATGCCTCCTTCCACGGCTTCACTTCCTGAATTGACAAAAAAGCACATATCTAATCCGGGAGGAAGCAATTCCGAAAGTTTTTCAGCATATTCAACCTGAGGGCTCTGAACGATTTCACCATATACCATAAGGTGCATATACCTGTCAACCTGATCCTTAACTGCTTTTACAACTCTTGGGTGATGATGCCCCGTATTGCTTACGGCTACACCTGAAATAAGGTCGATATATTTCGCCCCGTCAGGGCTATACATAAAAACACCATCTGCTCTTTCTATCTCGATCATCATCGGACCGGGTGAAGTTTGTCCAAGATGCTGCAAAAAGAGCTGACGGTTTGTAGCCATCACTTAGTATAAAAATTATCGGGCCATGACATTTATATCATTCAGGAGGGAATCCTTGAATGACTTTCCAACAGGAATATTTTTAAGGGTACCGCCAACATTAAGGTCAAGCGAACCTTCATTTATTGTCTGAATCATACTTTTATTAATGATAAATGACCTGTGCACCCTGATGAAAACGCCTGAAGGCACCTGATTCTCAATAGCCTTCATTGTAAAGTGAATTGTAAATTTATCATTGCTGGTTGTAAGGGTCACATAATTTTCAAGAGCTTCAATATAGATTATATCCCTGAGCTTAAGTTTGACAAGAGAGGAGCCTTTCTTTATGAAGATCTCTTCATCATCGGTATTTGTAATCTCCTTTTTCGAGAAGTACCTTACAGTTTTATCGACAGCTTTACAGAACCGTCCGTATGATACTGGCTTGAGGAGATAGTCCACTACGTTGAAGTCAAATGCTTTAAGAGCATATTCTTCGGCGGATGAGATAATGATAATGTTTGGAGGAGAATCAAGACTGGCAATAAAATCAAACCCGTTCATTTCAGGCATCTGAATGTCTAAAATTACGAGATCGATATCCTTTCTCTGGGTTATAACATTCCTAGCCTCAATGGAATCATTGTAGGTTCCGATCAAATCCAGTGAAGAAGATTTGTTCACATATCCTTCAAAGATTTTGCAGGTAAGAATGTCATCGTCAACAATAATGCAATTCATGCGCGATTTTTTTGGTAGGGAATATCGAAATCAAAAATAGTAAAAAAAAATTAAACTAGATTAAAAATGATACAAAGTAAAATTTCTTTTATACATACAAAAATTCTTCAGGCTACGGGAAATCACACAACATTGCTGTCTTAATAAAATTATTCAATATTTCCGGGCACATTGGTTTACTCAGATTACATTAAATCACAGTCTGTTAAACAGGCAGGCTCACAAATTGTTTTGCCAACAGTGAAGTTATGACCGATTTTAATATGCCAGAATAAAAGAGGGGCTAATGACAGCCCCTCTTATTTTTTCAAGGATAAGATTAAAGACCTTTACTGAGAGCCGGAGCAGCTTTGAATTTAACAACTTTTTTTGCTGGTACATTCAATTTTGCGCCTGTGCGAGGATTGCGAACTACTCTTGCACTTCTTTTGTCTACTTTAAAAGTACCCAAACCAGGAAGCTGGATTCTTTCACCATTTTTCATTGACTTTCCAAATGCCGTAACAAATGAGTTCAGAGCCTTGCCAGCATCTTTTATAGATATACCAGCGTCTTCAGCGATAGCACTTACCAATTCCTTTTTTGTCATAATGATAGTTTTAAGATTTAGACCAAACGTTCTAATTGAATACAAATTTATTTTTTTAATAATTCTGTGCAAATTTATTTTTCCTATTTTCCACAAATAGTGGCAGTTTAAGGTTAAAACGGCCTTTTCTTTGGACGAAAATATAAAATCAAAAAAAATGACGCATCCGCTCACTGCACTTTGCAATCAGAACATTTCCCCCTCTCCTTTGTTCATTAACTGTTAATAATAATGCTAAGTTGCTGGATATCTGAATTTTAAAAAATTTTTCTAAAAAAACAACAAAAAAGCACGAAAAAACAAAAAAACGTTATCTTTGCGGCGGAGAAATGGCGGAGTGGTCGATCGCGGCGGTCTTGAAAACCGTTGTCCGCGTAAGCGGACCGGGGGTTCGAATCCCTCTTTCTCCGCAGAACGGATTACTCCCGCAGCTTACTGCGGGAGTTTTTTTTACCCTGCAAGCCTCACTGCCAGCTTAATAGCCTCAATCATACTTCCATCACTGGCTTTACCCTGCCAGGCTATCTCAAAAGCAGTTCCATGATCAACTGATGTTCGGACAAAAGGCAGACCTACAGTTACGTTAACTCCGCTATTAAAACCAAGAAGTTTCAATGGAATATGCCCCTGATCGTGGTACATTGCAACAACAATATCATAACGCCCTTTGACCGCCTGTAAGAATACTGTATCGGGAGGAAAAGGGCCTTCAACATTTATACCCCGTCCCTTCATATTTTTAACAGCAGGTACAATCTCCATAATTTCTTCATTGCCAAACATTCCGTTCTCCCCTGCATGTGGATTTAACCCTGCTACAGCAATTCTTGGTTCTCCGCCGCATAGTATTTTCATTGTACCATAAGCAAGTTCAATCACCCTCTCTATCCTTTCCCTTCTTAACCCGGTAATAGATTCCATTAAGGATACATGGGTTGAAACATGAATAACACTCAGTTTCTTATCATACAGAAGCATTGCATAATTCATGGTACCTGTAAGATCAGCCAGTATCTCAGTATGCCCCGGATACTTATGCCCTGCCATGTGCAACGCTTCCTTGTTCAGCGGGGCTGTGACAATTGCACCTATCTCCCCATTCCTGGCGAGTTCAATCGCTTTTCTGATACATTCAAAAGCTGCATTACCTGACCCTGGCTGGAGTATTGCTGGCTGGAATTCATTCATATTGACAAGCTGCAAATCAAGGATATTCAACAGCCCCCTATCAAACTTACAATCAGAAATATTTCGAACCACATTCAATCTGAATGATTTTATATTCAGGATCGAATATGATGCCGCCATAATATTGAAGTCAGCGATAATGACCACTTTTTTGCTACTTATTATGGATTTTTCAAAACTTTTCAGAATGATTTCAGGGCCTATACCGGAAGGATCACCCATTGTAATTCCACAGATTATTGATTTTCGATTAGCCATTTTTCCTATCTGCTTTTACATTTATATCTATTAATATACTTAATAAACCTTTGTGCTCCCGATAACCACCGGAACCTTTATGCAACTTTGTAGTTAGTAATTATTACCTCTAAGGTACACTAAGGATTTCATTAAGTAACACTAAGGATTATGCGCTTTAAAGATGCTTTCTGATAATCAGGATAAGAATTGTAATACCTTAGAGATCGTATCTTCTTTCCCGAAACCTCCTGCCTTTGAAACAACGATTATATGTTTGTATTGCTCGTCAGCAAAAGTGCCATAGGGAACTCCTGGTAGTATTTCATCGAGAATGATCGTACCTGTGATCCCTAAACTCTGGGCAGCTTTTATTGCAGTGTCTCCGCCTGTGAAAAGTATCCCTCTTATTCTGACTTCATTAACCACCACCTTAGCTATCTCTCCCAAAAAAGAAGCTATTGTTTCACTCACTTCAAGCTTATTGAATCCATGTTTGCGACCGTGCTCAATGCTTTCTTTCACACTCTCTCCGGAGGTTGCACTTCTCACAATAATATCTTCGCCTGTCATGGAGGAGTCCACAATGATATTCATGATTCTGGATTTTTCAGCTTCAGCATCTCCTGAAAACAATTTACAGGTTTCTACATCAATCAGCTTAACAGCTGCTTGCTTTGACGCCCATACAATCTGGTTCATGGTTATTTCGCTCACACTTCCTGCAATTACAATATTGCTGATCTTATCTTTTTTTATATTGAAATAAGACGGAAGATGAGCTGCAAAACCAGAAGTGCCTGCAAGCAATATTTTTACCTTAATTGCTGAAACTGCAGAAGCAATAGTCATGATATCTTTTTCATCCAAAGCATCTATAACTACTATGTCAATTCCGTTTGTTATCTGCTGGCTGATTTTAAGAATTAAATTCTCCTTTCCTGACAAAACATCGGAATAATGTATCACCTCTATCTTTTTATTGGTCTGCTGCGACAATATTCGAGGAATATATGATTCCCTGACTGGAGTTTTAGGATCGTTCGCCACTTCGGTATCAGCCAGCAAGACATCATTTACATACACATTTCCGTTTTTTGTGGTTCTTCTGTGCGATGGCAATGCAGGTACTAGAATTGTATGGTTGATCTCTAAAGAATCCATAAGAGCTGATATTTCTGCACCCGGGTTTCCCCTGAATGTAGAATCGAGTTTCTTATAGAGGTATTTTATGTTTTCAGCTCTAATTTTCTTACCAGTTTCAAATGTTTTTTTATAAGCCGTATCCTTATCGTCAAATCTGCTTTCAGTATCAACAACCAATACTTCACAATCTTTGAGCGATCTGCTTATTTGATCTTTATCTGAAATAACTATTGTCTTAAGTCTGCTCTTGCTGAACTGAACTCCTGTATCGGTGGCGCCTGTAAAATCATCCGCAACTATTACTAGTTTCTCTGTATGGCGTCTGTCAGGTGGTTCTGAATTAACTTCTCCTTTTGATCTTCGACGTTTTGCTATAAATGCGGTTACAAGTGGAGTTAATATAGCAGTTGTAATTGTTGATGCAGCAATCTGAGGAGCAGCTATTGCTGAAAGGGCAGCAAACCCGGGATCTGCAAGAGCAACTGCAGCCGGTGTAGCAATGGCATTTCCTGCAGTGCTAGATGCTGCGGCTCCTGCAATACCGCTTCCTCCTGACAGTTTATCTGCAAGTATATTAAAGAATCCACCAATAATTGTTGTCATCACGCCTAATAATACTCCAGCCATTCCTGCCATTATCAGTACTTTAAAATCAATTCCTGTTCCCAAACCGAAAGCAAAGAAAGGGATTAGTATCGGACCTCCGGAGATCAGAAATTTCCTCATAGTGTTATCGAGGTTACCAAGTATCATTCCAAGCACGATAGGTATCAGTACTCCAATAAGGCTGTTTAAGGGGATTGATGCTATTCCTGCAGTTCCCAGAGCAATCATTGTGAGAAATGGTCCGGCGTTAAGAGAAATGACAGCGATGGCCCCAACATCAGTTTCATCTCCGAATTCTCCGGTCAGGGCAGCATACAGTCCTCCGTTTGTGTTTGTCATTGCAGCTATAACCGCCAGTGAAGAGAGGCCGAGAAATCCATTATCTCCAAAAAGTTTTGCAACTGAGAGCCCTATTATTACACCGACAATGAATTTCGTAAGAGTAATGACTGTCCCTTTTTTAAGTGCCCGGGGTGCTGCCTTAAAATCGATTCCAGCCCCCATACATACCAAGAATACTCCTATTATGGCTGATGAACCTTTTGCAATTGCCGTAGTAAATCCTCCAATCTGAAGTGCCTGGGGTGTGAGAGTATTTATGAGAGCTCCAAGAATCAGTGGAAGAACCATCATACCCCCTGGAATTTTGTCAATACCTTTTTTTATGTTCATCGGATGATTTCATAATAAGTCAAAATGGAGCAAATTCCTTTTCACCTTGAAACAGATTCACATTATCAACAATTGATTCAATCTCAGGATTGTTTTTTAAAAAGTCCAGGACCGATCTGGAAACATATAATTCATCAAGGTGGAGGGTATCTTTGATACGGATTATTTTTTCCTCACCTTTTATCAGATACCCGCAACTTCGAAGAGCGACATCAAATGCTTCCCTGTCATTTCTGGCAACAACAGGAATTTTAGCTCTTTCAAGGAAACTACTGGTAATAGCATTTATATAAGTCGATGAAAAATCAATCTTGTCATATAACTTTCTTGTAATAACATCTGCAAGTCCCAAACCAATTGCATTTCCATGCGATTCATCAGTCAGATCGGCAACAACAATTGACTTTATAAATGGTCTTTCAGGCTCTTTCTGACCAGTAATCTTCATTCTTCCGATTATATTCGTATCAATACCAACACCGCTAATATCCTTCCCCATTTTGTCAATTATCAGAAGATCAATATCAAAGACCGGTAGAGAAGCCATGTTTTTCCGTGCAATATCCAGCAGTACCGGCTCTTTCTCAAAAAATTCATCCGTTGTCAGAACACTAACAAGCATAGTGTCGTCATAACCATTTTCAACCAGGGCAATGCCTCCCAGGACTTTGCCGCTTTTGTAAAGCTGTTTTGCTGCCAGTGGTATAAGAGTTGATAGTCCATAAATACCATACTCATGAATAGCAGATGCCTGCTTCTCTTTTCCGATGCCAATGACTGACATTTTAACAAGTCCGCTTTCATATCTGCCATGAAAATCGGTATGAGGCTTAACCCTGCCAATAAGAATTACACCATCTGATTCAAAAACATTTTTATCAAGATAGACAGGAACGGGAGATTCCCCCTGAGGCATTTCAACCACTTCCATCGATGATAAAACTGGAATCCCTATAGTCTTTTCAGATATTCCATAACCCTCAAGTACTGCCTGCTGTCCGAAAGCTGTAGCATCACCATGACTTCCCATTGCCGGCACAATAAATGGAAAAGCATTTTGCGCTATTATGTATTGTGCTACCTCTTTTACGACAGTAACCAGGTTTTTAATTCCACGGCTGCCTACAGCTAAAGCTATTCTTGATCCGGGTTTTATGTGAGGTTTCAGTTTAACTATCTCCCTGTTTACTTCACCTTTTATGTCGGACAGAGAATTTTTACTGAAATGTTGCTTTATTTTGGTTAGCTTAAAATTTTCTGAAGTCATTATCTGTTATCAATTTTAAGTGTAATTATCATAATATTTTTCCGGTTTATAAAAAGAAGAGTCAAAGAATGATCAGACTCATCACCCAGACTGTCAGTGAAGCGAAGATCCCAACAGTAAGTGTCCCCAGAGTCTGTAGTTTATAACCCTGATTAACACTCATATCTGAAATTTGAGTAACTACCCAGAAATAACTGTCATTTGCATGACTGGCAATCATACCTCCTGATCCGAGAGCAACCACAACAAGTGCTCTGGCAAATGGCGAATCCATCCCTAATGTACCCAGAAGAGGCGCCATAAGACTGGCCCCGGTAATTATTGCCACAGTACCTGAACCCTGTGCTGTTTTAAGAGACGCTGCAATTATTATCGGAAGAAGGATACTAAGGCTTTTTGCTCCTGACAAATTGCTGTTTATAACTTCCCCGATTCCTGAATTCTGCAATACCTGTCCAAAGGCACCGCCACATCCTGTAATAATTATTATTGTTGCTGCTGCAATTACTGCTTCACCAACCCAGCCAGTGGGCGAGACCATATCACGAGTAAACTTTTTTGGCAAAAGGAATGATAGTATGACTCCAATCAGCAATGCAACAACAGGTTGCCCGAAAAAATTAACAAAAGCAGAAAAACTCCCGGCACCAAAAGGAGCCGATGGCAGGGAACTTACAGAACGTAGTATAATAAGTATGATTGGCATAAAAATCGGAAGAAGTGATTTGGCTACGGAGGGTTTGACTGCCGGCTCAGTTTCGATACCCGCAGCTTCAGGCAAAGGGTCGATATATATTTTCGATGCGATCTTTACTGAAAATAGCCAACCTGCTATTAGCGCTATCAGACTTACAGGTATGCCAATAATAATTACCAGGCCAAGGTCAGCCTTAAGAATTCCTGCTGCTGCTACAGGGCCGGGTGTAGGTGGAATGATTGAATGTGTAATAATAAGCCCAAGACTTAATGCCATAGCTCCTACTGCAAAAGAGATCTTAACCTTTTTTGAAAGAGCTTTTGCAAGCGGAGCAATAATTATAAATCCGGAATCGCAAAATACAGGTATACTGACTATATAACCTATTATACTCAGAGCAAGAGGTACATTTTTCTTTCCGACGATTTTAAGTGTACTTTCTGCAAGAGCAAAAGCACCTCCCGATTCTTCCAGAAATTTGCCTATTATGGAACCTGCTATTATTACAATACCGATAAGTCCGATTGTATTTCCAAAGCCCGAATTAACGGATTTCACGACTTCTTCCAATGACATTGTGCCTGATAGTGCACCATAGCCAAATGCTGCTGCCAGTAACGAAAAGAAAGGGTGCCATTTAAGTTTGGAAGTAGTAAAAACTATAAACACAATTGCCAGTGATAACAGGATGATCAGCCTCATAAAAAAAGGGATTTGTATTACTTTAGAAAATCAGGATGAAAATTAATGAAAGTTTCCTTTTTATTAGGCCTTCAGTAAATTTTATTATGTTTTTGCCCAGTTTTCTTTACAAATGTACTTAAGCCCGTGAGATTTTATTTATGGTTTTTTCTCTCTATGATTAATTTATGTAATATTGAAATCCAAAAAGATTTATCCCAACTTGCAGTTAATCTGAATGGAATTGTTGCTTTTCAATGAATTGGCAGTTTTCGAGTTCTGATTTGTGTACTACAGATTTTCGTTTTACGAAGGGTGCGTATTTGAATTTTAGGGCATCGTAAAGTTTTCTCACCTGT
>CAIMVD010000206.1 GCA_903844815.1 uncultured Bacteroidota bacterium
CGTAGTTTCGGTGGTTTACAGATTACTGACGATTAATGGTGTAAAAATTAACCTGAATTCCGTTAGTGACTGGCTTAAGGCACACCCTGATTATCCTTCATTAAAGTGTGTCTGCGACTATTTTGAAGAGATCAATGTCAGTCATTGGCCTCTCAGGATCGATGAGAATGATTTTTTTAGTATTACTCATCCGTTTATTGCTCACCTGAACATTGGCCATGGACAATTGGTCGTGGTTCATAAAGCAGACCGCAATTCTGTATACTATTCTGATTCATTAAAGGGCGAAAAAAATATCAAAACAGACAATTTTCTGGCAAAATGGAGCAAAACTGTGATTTTTATTGATCCTGATTCAAATTCCGGAGAATCTGGCTATCAATCCAGACACGCGCAAGAAATTGTAAACAGAGCGATTGTTCCTTTTTTCATTTCACTTTTTTGTTTTACACTAATCTATGGTATTACGGCGAATTCGCTGTCAATTGGAAATGAGAATCTGCTTTCTTTCCTGATACTTTTTGCTGCCAATTTAACAGGACTGTTTTTCTCAATCCTATTATTTATCCATGAAATTGATTTCAGGGCCGGGTTTGTTGATAAACTCTGCCACATATCAACACACACCGATTGCGATGCAGTGACAAAAAGTAAACTATCAAAGGTATATGCAAATATCTCCTGGGCCGACGTCGGAGTAACCTATTTTCTTTCATCCCTCATTTTGATGTGTCTCTTACCGGTCTCATCGGCTTTTAGCATTCTTAGTTTACTATCTTTTTTTTCTTTACCATATCCTGTCATTTCGATTTTATATCAGTGGCTTAAAATAAGAAAATGGTGTCCGCTATGTATTTCAGTTCAGGCAACTCTGCTGGCAGAATTCGCAATTTTGACTGTTAGTTTTAGTCTAAAAGGACTAACTGCTCACATGGTTTTTAAGACACTTCTTTTGATGTCGTTAGTTATTGGTATTGTACTACTTTTAAAATTGCTTTACCTTTCCGAAAAGGAGAAAAATTATACCAGGCTTGAGTTGGAAAGACTCAAACGCAATCCAAAAGTTTTTAGAGGTCAGATTCGCATCGAAGAACAATTGGTTTTTTCAGGTGAAACAAACCCGTTGCTTTTTGGTAACACAGATTCAAAAGTTTCAGTCACTGTTTTTCTTAGTTTTCATTGTTCCGCATGTTCGAAAAAGTTTGAAGAAATACGAAAGCTTCTTAAATCAAATGATAAAGTGAATGTCCAACTCATTTTCTCACCGGCAAAAGATGATGGCGGGCAAAATCTCACAAAACTAATCCTACAGAATTATAAGGCAGGAAAGAAAGAGATTGTTCTCTCCATTCTGGAAAAGTGGTATGAGTCTGATGTAAAATCAAGGCAAAAACTGATTGCAGGTATAGAGGACAAAACAGAAGAGGAAGAACTTAACGGATTTTTAAGTTCAAACGAAAAACTATTCAGGGAAAACAATATTGACAGGGTTCCTTCCATTTACTTAAATGGATTCTCATTCCCGGATGTATATAATCTTAGTGATATTAAATATCATATGGATTCAATAATTCTATTGCGGAAAGAATATAAAACAAATGATGTATTAATTTGAAGGTGACGACCAGGAAGTTTTCTCTGAGTTCTGCGCACGGAGATTTGTTTAACCACTTCTTAACCTGATCTTTCTCAAAATAGAAAGGATGTGATAATATGAAATGAAAAACTTTTCGAAACTAGGGTTTGAGTCTGTGAAATGATAAATCAGAAAAATAATTGCTTCATCAATGTTAAAGAAAGTAAAATGAAAAAACTTAATGAATTACTGATTAATTCTGGAAAATTGATAAAAAATGATGAGCTATTAACCTTAAAAGGGGGAAACTCGAGCGCTTGCACTTGTTTATGTTGGACTTCTTTTCCGACGCATCATTGGCTTGGATATCTTGTTTCAGAAGAAGGAACGTGCATGTATGATTGTCGTTATGCCTTTCCTGGTTTGTCGGCGACAGGAGACTGTAATGGGGTCTAATAAAATTTTGAATTCAAAAGGTTAAGTATTTTGTTTCAAGAATTAGCAAGTAATAAGAGGCTTTTCTGATTTTAGATAAGCCTCTTAAATCTAATAATAAATACAATGAAACTAATCTATGTTCTGTCAATAATACTAAGTTTAATCTCCTGCAAAACATCAGAGAATAAACTCTTGCAGATTGCCCCGGGGACTTTTACCGACAATAA
>CAIMVD010000207.1 GCA_903844815.1 uncultured Bacteroidota bacterium
CAAATCCGCGCCAGCGTCAGAAGCAGGAAAGGGTCACGGATTGCAAATCCGCGCCAGCGTCAGAAGCAGGAAAGGGTCACGGATTGCAAATCCGCGCCAGCGAGAGAAGCAGGAGAGTGCCACGGATTACAAATCCGCGCCAGCTCTTACTTAACACCGTGTTAAACAGTAAAACGCAGTGCAACTCCGTGGTTAAAAGGAGGATAGATTAAATAAATTAAGGATAAGTTAAAGATAAATTCCTACCTGTCCTTTCCGGGGAATAGCCCGGTAGATTATCTTGGCATCGTTCCTTGGGATCTTCATCTTAATATAGGGATGATATTCAGGGACTTTAAAATGGGCAACATTTTTAATTGCGAGCCAGGTGTTATGAAGGCGGTCGTCCATGTCGAATTTGAAGAGATTTTTCGCGTCTTCGGGTTTGGCTTTTTCCTCCTGGTAGACATAGATCCTTGTACCGTTAGTCATATTGAGGATATAACATATTGTTTCGGTAAGGGAGGTGTCGGGCATTATATCGGGTTTGTATTCCGTAGTATCTTTAGGAGCAATTTTAATCATCAGCGGCTCCTTTTTAATTGTAGCAGTACTGGTGGCTATTGTAAAGGGAGTTGCTAGAAGTGGCAGAATAATATTCTCATTTCCTTTTGCAATTATACTGCTGGCACTCAGATCGCTCATCTTTGCCGTGTGGACAACTACTCCGCTGATTTCGAGCCTGGCGGTACTGTCGGCAAGGCTTATTGTAAGGTAGATTGAATCGGTTTCAGCCATTGCTATTTTTGACTGAAGAAATGCTTTTTCCTTCAGAAGGCGCAGATAAGCTGAATCCTTCTTAATATCTTCATTTATTCCTGCAGCCTTTTCCTGTCGGGCGGCATATTCATTTTTAATCTCGGCAATCTTTCGCCCGGGGCTAAGCATCATCATTACTGCATAGTAGATGAGAACAGACAGGACTACTACTGATATGATTATCAGTAATATTTTTCCTCCGGATGTTTTTTTATTTATTTCAGTTTCCATACTTCAGTTTCGGTCAGATCAGAAAATATAAACTTTGGAACCTACGTTGAGGGTAGTATATACCGCTTCAAGATCATCATCACTTAGTCGAACGCATCCATGAGTTACAGGCATCCCGAGGAACCGCTTGTAAATTGTGCCATGAATCATGTAGCCGTCGCCCAGGGAAAGGGCATAATCTCCAAGCACACCATATTCAAACCTCGATTCGGCGTTGGCAGAAGGTATTGGAAGACCTTCTTCGACAAAAGACCAGTCGGGCCTCTTCCATACGGGATTTGTTTTCTTTCCGAGAACCGTATATTTTCCTTTGGGGGTTTTAAAAAGCCAGTGTTTGTTTCCGGTTTGGAGCCTGGTATAACTTCCGGAGCTGCAAAAGCCCTTCCTGAGAAGTTTTTTATTCTTATAGAGAAGGAAATTATTCTCAATTGTATTTATAACAATATATGACTGCCCGGAGGTATAAGCATTATATTTTGTGGTCATGCGCTGGATGTCCTTCGACATCTGGGTTATCTGCTTCTTATAGGCAGGATCCTTTCTTAACTCTTCGTTGAGGGTTATGGCGGTTTTCTGCTTTGAAGCCATCTCCTGCAATACAGGCACGAAATAAATAACAAACAGGAAAATCAGTACCAGGGAGGCAACAGTTGAAAAAATGACTAGCAATATTTTTAAAAGCAGGATGAGGGGTGTATTCCCCCGGGTTTTTTCAACGGTAGTTTCAGATGGAACACTCCCGGTTTCATTGCTTTTCATTTCAGATTCAGACTGCAATTCTTCGCTTTTGATTTTGTCATCATCCATATAAGATAATTTATCTGTTCAGTACATGTTGCAGGTCAACCATTGATCCAATTATTGTAACAGGGGTGCCTACCTTTGTTAGTTTGAAAACAGTGTCCATTTCCTTGTCGGTCAGGGCTATGCACCCTTCGGTCCAGTCTATACCCTTTCCCCCGTTTCCATGTATTTCAATTAATCCTCCAATCTTTGCTGTACGTGGGAGGGAGCCTCTTGCAATTTCCGCTCTGAATTTCACCTTGTCTTCCTCATTTGGATAGTCAAGAAGGAGAGCTTTATAGTATTTCGTTTTACTTCCGTCAAATTTTCTTGTAATCTTATACATTCCCTCAGGAGTGGCCTTATCGCCCCTGGTCCTCTTATCGCCTACCCAGTTTTCGCCAAGTTCGGCATCAAATTCGAATTTTTTTGTGCCGTTCAGGTAGATAAAACATTTTCGTGAAAATTTATCAATAATTATTGAATAATCACTTGAATTTTTAGAATCATTTATAGTTTTATCAACCCAGCTTCTCCATTGAGAAAATGATTTGAAATAGTTGGTAAGGTTTGAATTAGCATATTCGTATGATTCGGAGAGAAGATATTCCGAGTCGGTTATTTTCCTGTTTGCCTGAAGATATTGTGCTTTAGCATAAGCGATTTCTGCTTCGGAAAGCAGTATTTTTCCTTTGGAGATCCGGATGCGAACCTCTGATGTCAGGGGATATGTTTTAAAGAGGTCATCCAGTTTAGATGACATTTCGTTAAGAGATTCAAGCTTCTGCTTGAGTTTTGTCTTAAAATTAGATGTAGTTGTAATTGAGCTCTCGGAAGCCTGTCTCGATTTTTTTACAGATTGTGCGGCCAGACTGGCAATTTTTTCGTAATTGCGGAGGTAGATGAATTTTTCATTTTCCCGGCGCCAGGTAGCCATTGCCGTATCGTATAGGGCACGGGACTGGTTATAAAGTTTTTTTGAATAGATGTCAGCTTTGTCTTTCTGAGCGTCAGAAAGAGATATTCTGGCTTTTTCCATTTCAGCCACGGGGGGCTGAGGTGCAATGCGTATTAATACAAAAATAGCGATAGCGAAAAACGCTGCAGTAACAGCGAAAATGACCCCTCCTCTCCAAACCTTTCTCATGTGACCCTGTGTCGATTTTTAGAAAAAACCCCCGGGGAAAATCCCGGGGGTTTAATATTTTTCAGGAAGAAATGGTGATTATTTCTTACCAGCTTTTTTAGCGATAGCATCTTTGAGTTCGGTATTGATACCGGTAGCTCTTTCGTTAGCAGCTTTAACTTTGTTGAGAGCATCCATGTAGGTACCTTTGTCGAAAAGGCCCTGAGCTTCAGCAACAGCAGCTTCGATAGTAGCTGATTCGGTTTTAATCTGCTCAAGAACAGCAGCACCTTCTTTACCTCTTGGAGCTTTTGTCATAAGAGTCTTGTTCTCCTCAAGAATAACTTTGATAGATGCAAGAGTAGCTTCAGTTTCTTTCTTTACTTCTTCTTTCTTTGTAGCAGCGTTAGCAGCAACAGTGTTAGCAAGAGTTAAAGTAGTAGCAAGTTTAGCTTTAGCAGGACCGAATTTTTTGAATAATTTTGATTCCTGAGCAGCAACGTCAGCCATAATAGCAGTCATTGAATCCTGTACAGCAGCAAATTCAGCAGGTACATAAACAGCAGCTTCAGCAGTTTTAGCAGCTTCGATAGCAACGTTAGTAGCATCGATTTCTGCCTGTGGTTTCTTACCGCAACTTGAAAGGACTGCAACCATTGCTATAGCTGCGATGCCCATGAAAATTTTGTTCTTCATTTTTACTTTTTTTTAAACTTAGTTAATAAATAATTTAACGATTGCTTAGATCGTTTACCTTTTTAAATTACGGTGCAAATGTAAGTAAAAAAATTAATAATGCAAGAGGTGTAGTAAAGAATATTAAAAAATGTTAAAAAAATTCGGATTATGTTAATAACACCGTTATTTGAAGATGATTACAAGGGTTGTGTTTCGGATAAGTAATTTTAACAGTCGTATTATTTTGGTTAAGATTGGTCCTATCAGGGTGACAAAGCGTCCCGGAGAGGGTTAAGATATGGAATGATAAGATGCCTGATTTTATTCTTAAGCATATTGGTTGGGGTTTATCCAAAGGTGTAATTGTTATTGATTGTGAAATAGCAACCTTAGGACATATTGTTGTTTATGAGTATTTGGTATGACTTACAATAATCCGGGAAAATGCTAAAATCTGGCTATATCAACTTAATAGCTTAGTCTACAAGTATATAAGATCCCTCGCTTCGCTCGGGATGACAATTCATCTGGTAGATCAGGGGGAGGGAAAGAGCGGCG
>CAIMVD010000208.1 GCA_903844815.1 uncultured Bacteroidota bacterium
CCATCAGCTTTCCATTTTTTAATCCAGCTTGCATAATAAGGCTCTAAATCTTTAGGAGTCATAAGATAAATCTCGATTAATTCAATCCCTTCATATACTGCAAAAATCCAGTCAACTTTCCTGTATTTCGCAATAATCGTTGGGTTCATATGATGATGAGTAGAAAAACTTTTAGTGAGTTTTATATTAACAGACTTTAATTCATATTCATTACCTTCACTATCCACAGCATCATTACCTTCCCTACCTGGAATATCCTTTAAGCCTGTAATAAGTAATACTTGCAATAATTTTCCACCGTTATCTTGAAATACGTCATTGATACCATTACTATCTTCTGCAAGTTTTTGATATTTTCTTATGTAGGGAAATAACTCATTAAGTTGCTCAATTTCCGTTTTAGCTTCTTTAAGTTTTAATAAATCTAATAATTCCATGTCCAGTGCTGAAGCAATTTTAATTAACATGCCAAGTGTAACATTGTGTTTAGAATTCTCAACATATCCGATATAGGTTCTATCGATACCAGCTTTGAATGCGAGGTCTTCTTGTGTTATACCCTTTTCTTTCCGTGCGGTAACTATATTTGCTGCAATTATATCTAGTGCGTATTGAAGTTTATCACCCATTTTGCTTGAAATTGTTAAAGCTATTTATTAGCAAAAGTGACAAAAACAGTCAATATACACCACCGAATATATTCGGAGTTTAGGTGAGATTGTTTTAATTATACCGAAGATATTCGGATTATTTTTTTACATTTGCACAATTAAATTATTGAACATGCTAGATAGAGAAGATTATATATATAAGACAAATTTTGGCAAGGCTTTTTGCGGTGATTCATTAGAATTGATTCCGCAATTAGAAGATAATAGTATTGATTTAGTTATGACAAGTCCTCCGTTTGCACTGCTTAGAAAAAAAGAGTATGGCAATGAAGAACAAAGCGAATACGTTGAATGGCTTGCTAAATTTGGTGCATTGATATTACCTAAACTAAAAGAAGATGGAAGTTTAGTCATAGATTTAGGAGGAGCTTATCAAAAAGGCGCACCAATTCGTAGTCTTTACAATTTTAGAGTTCTTATCCATTTTTGCGATATACTTGGCTATCATCTTGCAGAAGAATTTTATTGGTTTAATCCATCAAAATTACCTAGTCCAATAGAGTGGGTTAATAAAAGAAAAATTAGAACTAAAGATTCTGTTAATACTGTTTGGTGGTTTTCAAAATCAAAGTTTCCGAAGTCGGATGTTTCAAAAGTACTTGTTCCTTACAGCGATAGAATGAAGAAGCTAATTGAAAATCCAGAGAAATATTATAAAGCAAAGAAAAGACCATCTGGTCATGACATAGGGAATAGTTTTGGTAATGATAATGGAGGAGCTATTCCATCTAATTTACTTCAAATCTCAAATTCAGAATCTAATTCAAAATACATGAGTCTAGCAAAAGAAGTTGGAATAAAAACTCATCCTGCAAGATTCCCTGTCAAATTGCCCGAATTTTTCATTAATCTACTTACAAATGAAGGTGATATTGTACTTGATATTTTTTCAGGGTCAAATACTACAGGTGAAGCTGCTGAATCTCTTGGAAGAAGATGGCTAGCTTTTGAAAATGATATTAATTACTTGTCTTCTTCAATATTCCGTTTTCTTCCTAAGGAAATTACAAAATCAAAACTTTTAGATTATTATCAATCCGTTTTAAAC
>CAIMVD010000209.1 GCA_903844815.1 uncultured Bacteroidota bacterium
CGGTATAACTACTCGGTTCTGAAATCGACTTTTTCCTCAGCAACTTTTTTTGCATTTCCGTTTGATGCAGTGGAACAAAAGAGCGGCGCGTTCAGCGGACCCGCGGGATTATTATATCTCCTTCAGTCATTTCTGTAGATTCAATTCTATAAACGGCTCTATATTCGCCATAGATAGCATGGAAATGAGGTGGCAAATGATCCTTAGCAAACATTGCTATAACAATTCCGTAAAATCTGCTTAATTCAGGCATAATTACAATAAGATTATTTAACAAAATTACTGTTTTTTCTCACAAAACTAAAATATTGAATAAACCACTATGGATTAAAAATCCATAGTCTCGACTTTGGCTATTTGCGAACATAGAAAACAGCATTTGAACAAAGATTGAAGCTGTTGTTAGTACTTTGGATTATGTGTTGATTGTTCACGAAGTCGGAGAAAGATTTGCCAATTTTATCAAACCAAATATGCCCTCTAAACAGGTTTAAGATATTATTTGTAGAAGCCCTTTGATTAGGCACTTTCTTCTCCCATTTAGCTTTTGGCAAAGTTATATTTGTATTGTTCTTTGTTGTAATATAATCAGCAAGATGGATAAAAGCATGCATTACTACAACAAATGCCGGTAATTTTGCTGCTGATATTTCATTTCGTACCTGAGCATCACCGCAACCATTTATAGTTTTTTCTTCTCTAAAATTTACTTCTATTTCCCATCTCCAAATATACGCTTGTAAAAGTTTTTCAATGAATAACTCATTGTCGGTGCATATAATGTATGCTGGATTACGGTAGAGTATTTTGCTGCCTTTTTTCAACCTATAACCTAAAGGTCTAATGACTACTAATTGTAGGAGATGGTTTTCCCCTGCTGTCCGCCACCGTAAAGATTTGATTATTTTGACATTAAAGGTATGGCATTTTCCAGCTGCCCATGCTACCACCTCTGTCCAAGGAATATCATTCGACATCCTAATTTGTTCGGGGGTAGGGGCTTCTTCTCCATAAACCCTATGTCTGCCTTTTGTTTTTTCTGTTTCAGGCAAATAATTGAGATGGGCATCTTTCCTGATCCTTCCAATTACTGTTACCCCTTTCGGCAAATTCTTGAGTATCGTTTCGTTGGTATAGCCCCCATCAACGCTCACTATAAGTTCCCGTCCTTTAGCACCTTGCTGGTCTAATCTTTCTCTAAGGAGTTTAACCCTTTCCAGGCCATTCACACTAAGGTTCTGTGCTTTTTTAGCTTCCTTATAACCCATTATCTCTTCTTCCGTTGCTTTTTTTGAAGGTTTTTTTACGCTTGGGCAATGATAAAAGTCTACGGGAATAGCCCTTGATTGACAGTTCATTTCTTTATCATGGAGGGATAAAGAAAGTTGTATAAAGCGTTGAGCCCAAATAAAGTTTGTATGGAATGCTGGTCCCAATGGGTCTCTTCGCCAACTTGTGCCAAATACTTTCGTTCCAACTTTTCTTATAATAGTATCGTCCATGTGGGCTATTATCATTTGATCAGGGTCTAAATTATCCAAACATACTTGAGATGATACCTCAAAAAGTTTTTGAACATTCATCCTTTCTCCCTTAAACAATTGGTAGGCAGCTTTCCAATCGACAAACTGTTTTCCAATTGCTATTAGTATACCGGTAACAGTAACCCTTCCTATACAAGTGAGTATCCCGTATCCCATTTGTTTTGCCCTTTCCATTGTACTCTTTCGTTTAAAGGCTGAGGTGCAACGACAGAAAATGTCATCAAATACTGCTTTTATGTTGTTGTTGGTTTCTTTAGTTTTTTTTTAACCTTGGCAACGGCTACATCACTTCTTTTTAAAACTAAATGCTGAAAATCGTCAATGATCCATTCCACAATTTCTCCTTGTTCAAACTCTATGGCCTGAGCTACTGCCGCAGGGAAATTGACATACCACTGTTCGCTTTTTTGGCGTTTAATAAGCTGTATTTTTGTATTGTATCCCATATATCTAGTGTTTTAACTAGATACAAATATCGCTAAATAAACCTGATTTCCAAATGTTTTTGTATTTTTTTTTGATAACAGCCAAAGTCGAGCATTCCTGTGCAAACAGGAATCTCCTTCTATGGAAAACCTGCCAAACTAAAACAGGTCTCCGATTAATGAGATTTCTGATCTTCTCCATCAGCTGGCGGATTCGTCAGGAATGACAAGTAGGGGAAAGGCTCTGTCACGATTGACGAAACTGCA
>CAIMVD010000210.1 GCA_903844815.1 uncultured Bacteroidota bacterium
GGGCAAATCAAGCAGTAAGAAAACTATGCTCCTTTTTAAACCAAACAGAAACCTGCTTCCCTTTTACAGATTTAAGATTGATTTATGAAACAGTCGCGGTTTAGTTTGCGGCAGTCTCGGATGTCTGAATCTATTAAAAGCATGAATAACAAAATAATAGCTTCTGTACATATAGAGTAAAATCACCTGTTGACGGTTATACAGCCATTGTGACTCATTCTTTAGTCAATTAATGCCATTAAGATTTGGAGTATTAATTAATAATAATTTCTTACTTGTGTTATTTTCTCTGATTAAAGTATAATGCATCATATTACAATTAACTTTATAAGGTAAAGTATTACATATGGATAAGTATAAAATTATTACAGAGATTGACAGCCAGATTTCCGAATTAGGAAGTCTTCAAACTATTTTTGGCACAAAAGCAGATAGGTTTAACGGATTTGTTGATCTTGACAAAATAGATACAAAAATTACTTCGGTCAAAAGGACATACTATTTTTACCTGGGGTTAAGTATTCTGTTGGGGGGGCTATTGTATGTAGCCGGTTTTGCACAAGTCTTTGATTTAAAGTTTGTTGATTTATCTAAATCTGGATTACTTATAATTCTTACGATTGGAGATATTCTTATGACAATTAGAAATAAATTTGACTTGGGAAAACTTAGGATGATTAAATATTTGTTGGGATTAAAACAAATAGTAGAAGAAGAATAAAACGAACCTAATTAAAAATAAGAATGGTCTGCATCTTGAGTGATCAGGACCAGCGATGATTTCCCGGGGTCTCGGAATTGAACTACATCCCCTCGCCCGGGACTCTTATTCCTGACAGCTACCTGACAGTTATCATCTTCCCGGTTACCACCATCTAATGAATGTAATTCTATGGTTTTATGAATTTGGGGATGACCTTCTCCTCCGAAAACATCGTCGCAGTGTTTATTAAGGCAAGGTGAGAATAAGCCTGGGGGAAGTTGCCCAGAAGCCTTTTTGTTGTGAAGTCAATGTCTTCGCTGAATAACCCCAGATGGTTGCCGCACTTCAGCAGGTTCTCAAACATCTCTTTTGCCTCTTCCCTTAAGCCTGTCCTGTAAAGAGCCTGAATAAGCCAGAAGGTGCAGATTGTAAAAGATGAGGAGGGAGTTCCGAAATCATCGTGAGTGATATAGCGGTATACAAGGCCGTTATGATAAAGGGCCTTCCTGACTGCCAGAACGGTGTTCACGTACCGCGGATCATCATCTTCAATGAATCCATATTCAGCCATGAGCAGTAATGATGCGTCGAGCTCAGAGTTGGCGTAAGTCTGGGTGAAGGTCTGCAGATCCTCCTTCCATCCCTTTTTAAATACATCCTCTTTTATTTCTGTCGCCAGTCCGTTCCAGGTATCAGCATAGGTATGCTCTTTGAGCAGATTTGCTATTTTTACGGCCCTGTCCATTGCCACCCAGCTCATTACCTTCGAGATGACGAAATGCTGATCCTTATTCCGGATTTCCCATATTCCTTTATCAGGCTTTTCCCATTGGGTTGTGATAGTCCGGCATATATTTCTTACTATCTCCCAGATGTCTTCAATTTCGTCGAGCGTGCCGGGAAATTCTTTGTAATACTGGTAGATTACGTTCATGAGATAACCGAAAACATCGTTCTGCCTTTGTGAGAACGCTGCATTACCTATCCTTACCGGTTTGGAGTTACCGTATCCGGCAAGGTGCCCTAACACGGTCTCGGTAAGTTCCCTTTCACCCCTTATGCCATACATTATCTGGAAAGAGTCGGTTTTTGATTTAAGAATGCCTTTCAGGTAACCGATAAAACTCTGGGCGGAGTAGAAATGCCCCATTTTAATCAGGGTATCGACCGACATTGAGGCATCGCGGAGCCAGCAAAAACGATAGTCCCAGTTGCGAACCTCACCAAGGGTCTCCGGGATACTCGTAGTAATGGCTGCAAGGACTGCTCCGGTAGACTGGAATGACATTATTTTCAACACAAGCAGGCTTCGGATTATCTCTTCGGTATATTTCCTGAATTTTTTTGAACGGTTAGTCCAGTTGAGCCAGTAGACCTTTGTTCTCTCCATTTCAAGATAAACCCTGATAATATCAATATCGATAAGTTTTTGATTATAGGAGACAAGAAGAAACCTATTCCCGGTGAGAACAATTTCTTTCGATTTCAGAACATCATTGAAATCGAGGCTTGTATAGAGATAGATGCAATCTGTTGGCTTTTTACGTGAATATGTCCTCACATAGTTGCCCACAATAACATTTGAAACCTCCTCCCTGGCATAATTAAAGGAGGGTGAGTACCGGACCCGGAAAACAGGAGCACCCGAAATATATTTGATATAGCGGTAAATCTCCGCCGGGGCAAAGTAATCGTTGTCGCTGGTCTTGTACCTCGGCATGAAGTCGATCACTTCGAAGATTCCCTCCGGTGACCTGAATTCGGTGCAAAGCAGGTTTGTACGGTAAATATACTTCTGGGTAATTGTATAGGATTCATCAACAGTAAAACCAAAATAACCCCCCTTTTCGGAATCGAGTATTGCTGCAAATATTGAGGGAGAGTCGAAGTCGGGGAGGCAGCACCATTCTATACTTCCCTTTTCTGATACCAGGGCAGCACTCCGGCAATTTCCTATTACGCCATAATTCAGATTATCCATAAAAGATGATTTACAAATTTTATAAATCGGTTTTCCTGAGGTAAGGCAAACCTCTCCAAAAAGTTTTTAGTTTTAGTTTTCAATTGGTTTTACATACTGAAGGATGTTTTATAAGTCGGGATTTATGCTTTTATTTTCTCTGTGGATCTCTGTGTTTTCTCTGTGGATCTCTGTGTAACAAGAAAATAAGAACTTACACGGAGATACACAGAGATGCCACAGAGAGCCACGGAGGATTTTTAAGACAGCTCTTTATCGGTAAAATAACTTTTCAGAGTCAACTCATTAACACTATTCAAAGATATGAAGGATTTTTCTGTATAATTGGAAGTTGGATTATAATTGACTCATTATAATTTCCTATCACGTCAAAGATTTGATAAATTTGTCAGGCCTCAATTTCCTGTGACCTTCTGTGGGCGGTATGGCTTTAATTTCACCAACTTTTGTAATAATGGACGAAAGGGAAATTGCTAAACTAAAATCAGCATTTGGAGCAGCCAGTGCAAGACTTTTATTGTTCGACTATGATGGTACCCTGGTTAACTATACTCCCGTTCCGTCAACCGCCACTCTTCCCGAAGATGTATCAGTATTGCTGAGGCGGCTTTCATCGTTTCCATTTACCGAAATATTTATTATTTCAGGACGAAGCTATCGTGATATTGAGTCTCTTGTCGGGCACCTTCCGGTAAAAATAATTGCAGAACATGGAGCCATGATACGGGAAAAAGGCATCTGGAAAAGAGAGGTCGAAGATGATGGTTTATGGAAGAAATCAGTCCTGCCTGTTTTCAATCAGGTTACTCAATCCTGCCAACATTCGTATATTGAGGAAAAAATTTATTCATTGACATGGCATTACAGGGCAGCAGCTCCGGAATCGGGGTATGAAAATTCGCGCAGGCTTATTGGTCTTCTAAACAATATTCTTCCTTCTTTGGGGTTAAAACTATTGGACGGGAACAAGGTTGTTGAGGTAATGAAGTCGGTTGTTGGCAAAGGCCGGGCTGTCAAAGAGCTTGTTGGGAATGAGGATCATGATTTTATTCTTGCTATTGGTGATGATGCCACCGATGAAGAGATGTTTGAATATTTTTTAGCAGCTAAAAATGCATTTACAATAAAAGTAGGAAACGGTAATACCCATGCCGGGTACAGATTTACCGGGGTAAGCCAGGTTGTGACACTCTTAAAGCACTTAACCGAATGAGACTAACATTAGCGTTCATCCTCTCGATCATTTTTGCAGTCGGTCTGGTTGCATTTGGATTTACTTTCTATCAGATCTCGGCAGAGAGAAACAAATTAAGCAGCGAACTGGAGATACGTACAACACGTATCGCCGAAGAAATATTCCAGAGCAAAGGCACATTTTTCGAAAAGACTGCCCCCCGGGATATCGAAAGAATAACTGACAGTATAAACAAGCGCTACAACCTTATCGGTATAGCGGTATATTACAATGCTGACAGTATTGTCTGTAATAATTTGTCGCGTAATTTTATTCATAATTCAATCAGCTATATTTCTCAAGCGATAACTGCCGATACCACACTTGGTAATTTCTTCAAGGAAGGAGGGAGAAACATTTACCAGTACATAAAACCCGTAAATGGGACAAATATTTCGCACAATGCTCTTGTCTTTTATAATGATGCCGGTTATATCGATAAGTTAATGGGAGGTATCTGGCTAAGGAGTTTCATAAGGTGGTTTATTCAGGCCTTCCTGGCGTCAGTGGTGACCCTGCTTATAATCAGGTGGGGCATCTTTGGCCCCATAAACAGGATAGTTGACTGGGCGAAGGCTTTACGAACCGGAAACCCCGGACAGGCTGTGTCAAAACCACGAGTTAAATTCCTTGCGCCTCTTCATCGTGAGATTGAATCCATAGCAAAAGCCATGCATGAGGCAAAGGCAAATGCCGAAGTGGAAGCGAGACTAAGAACCAGTGCAGAAGCTATCTGGACACCGGATCGACTGAAGGTGGAAATGGAGAATCTCCTGCAGAAAAAGATGATGGTTGTTGTTTCGAACCGTGAGCCCTATATGCATATGCATGAAGGGAAGGCAATTAAATGCATCGTTCCCGCAAGTGGTATGATTACGGCCATGGAGCCTATACTCAAAGCGTGCAGTGGTCTCTGGATTGCTGCCGGTACAGGCGACGCTGACAGGGAAACCGTTGACAAAAACGGCAAGGTGGAGGTTCCGCCTGAAGAACCGAAATATACCCTGAAACGGCTTTGGCTTACTAAGGAAGAAGAGAACCATTTCTACTATGGTTTTTCAAATGAGGGAATGTGGCCGCTTTGCCATATTGCCCATACACGTCCTACTTTCAGAAAGATAGACTGGGACTTCTATAAAAAGGTGAACGAGGATTTCGCAAAAGCCGTGATCGCCGAAATAAAAGATGAGGAACAACCGTATATTCTTATTCAGGACTTTCATTTTGCCCTTCTGCCCGAACTTATCAAAAAGGAAAAACCCCATGCAAAAGTTGCAATATTCTGGCATATCCCATGGCCTAATCCTGAATCATTCGGTATCTGTCCATGGCAGAAAGAAATTCTTCATGGCATGCTTGGCGCCGACCTGATCGGTTTTCATACCCAGTATCACTGCAACCATTTTCTTGAAACAGTAAACAGCGCAATAGAATCAAGAGTGCTTTGGGATAATTTCTTAGTCAAAAGGGGCGGTCATACCACTGTTGTGAAACCCTTCCCTATAAGTATTGATTTTACAATGAAGGATTACGATAAGGATACTGCTAAAATGTCGCCAGCCCAGTTGCTTAATCAGCATGGAATCGGGTCACAGTTTATGGGTATCGGTGTCGACAGGATCGATTACACAAAAGGTATTGTGGAGAAATTTCTGGCTATTGAACGGTTCCTCGAAAAGAATCCGTCGTATATTGGAAAATTCACCTTCGTTCAGATTGGAGCGCCGAGCCGTACCCTGATAAAAAGCTATTCCGATACTGTTGCCTCAGTTGAAAATGAAGCTGTAAGGATCAATGCCCGGTTCAAGGCAAAGGACTGGAAGGCGATACTCCTTCTGAAAAGGCATCACAGCCACAAGGAAATAGCCCCCTTCTATTCATCAGCCGACTTTTGCATGGTTACTTCCCTTCACGACGGCATGAACCTTGTTGCCAAGGAATTTGTAGCCTCTCGCCATCAGGTTGACGGTTCCCTTATTCTGAGCCGTTTTACGGGTGCTTCCCAGGAACTTCAGGGCGCTATTATTGTAAATCCTTATGACATTGAAAAATCGGCCGACGCCATAAAAACCGCACTTGAGATGCCACTTGAAGAGCAGAATCAACGAATGAAGCAGATGAGGCTTGTGATAGTCAGGAATAACATCTATGCCTGGGCCTCCAGCCTGTTAAGAACAATGGCAACAATTAATTGATGCTGCGTTTCCTTCCTCTCTTGCCAACCTTGCAGGAATTATCTATTTTTACCTGAACTTTAAAAAATAGATATGAAGACAAGATCGATCTCTTTTCTGCTGGTAATTATATTATCCGGCCTTTTTTCGTGTGTTCCGGCAAAAACTGCAAAAGTAAAAACCAATAAAGAGATCAGGAATGTCATTTTGATGATTGGCGACGGAATGGGACTTGCAACATTATATTCGGCAATGACAGTCTCCCCGCAGCCCCTTAATATAGAAAGATGCCCCGAAACAGGTCTCGCAAAAACTTATGCATCAGATAATTACATAACCGACTCCGCCGCGGCAGGAACTGCATTAGCTACCGGCAATAAGACAAAAAACGGGGTTATAGGAATGGATGCGCAGGGTAACCGGGTAAAATCAATACTTGAAATAGCAGAGAGCCATGGTTTGTCAACCGGAATGGTTTCAACCTCTTCAATTACCCATGCCACACCCGCATCGTTCGTTGCCCATCAGTCAAGCAGGGGGAGCTATGAGGACATTGCCAAAGACTTAATGATAACCGGCATCGATGTTTTTATTGGCGGAGGTTATGACCATTTTGCAAAAAGAAAAGACAAATTAAACCTTGCTGACAGCCTCAGGAAAATGGGTTACGACGTTGAGACTTCAATGGAATCCGTTCTCAATTCGGGCTCCCTGAAGATAGCCGGCCTTACTGCTCCCGTACACCATCCGTACAGACTTAAGGGAAGAGGCGATATGCTGCCTAATGCTTCAGGAAAGGCGATTGATGTTCTAAGCAAAAACAAAAAAGGATTCTTCCTGATGATAGAAGGTTCACAGATCGACTGGGCGGGACATGCCAACAGCGCGGATACCCTTGTTGATGAAACCCTCGATTTTGATAAAACTATTGGCAGGGTGCTTGATTTTGCACAGAATGACGGGCACACCCTAGTTATTATTACTGCCGACCATGAGACTGGCGGTGTAACACTTGTCGACGGCAACATGCAGGACCACAAGGTTAAAATAGCTTTCTCGAAAAAAGATCATACTGCTGTTTGTGTTCCGGTATTTGCGTTTGGCCCGGGTGCAGAGAAATTTGCCGGCATATATGACAATACCGACATCTTCCGCAAGATTATGGCTGCCTACGGTTTTCAACAGTAAATCATTCAACATCAGGGAGGTAAGTAACTAAATTAATGGCAAAGCATAACTTTACCCAGATCGGAACCTTCTCGTTGGCAATTATGGTTCCCTTATTCATTTTCAGCCTGATAATTATATTTATACCAGGCATAAGGGATTCCGGCGGAGTTTACGCAACTGTCTTTGTAGCCCTGACATTACTTGTTTGCCTGCTTATTTTTTATAAGATAACAATCTCGGTTGATGAAACCGGAGTGACATTCTCCCTGGGGGTGGGTTTAATAAAAAAGAATTATCCTGTCGATGAAATAAAAAGCTGTAAACCGGTAAAGAACTTTCCATTAACCGGTTTCGGGATAAGAAAAATTCCCAATGGCTGGCTCTATAACGTATCAGGACTGGGCGCCATTGAGCTGGCGTTTAAAAACAAAAGCTCGGTGGTAAGGATAGGTACAAATAATCCTGAACTTGTTTCACAAACAATCAATGCGTATATCAAACAAGATATTCATGGCAGTGAAACATATGAAAAAAAGAGTGCAGGAATTTTTTCATCCATTGCAGTATTCGTTATTGTCATGATTGTTGTTGGTATTCTGTTATTTACGGGAAACAAAGAAATTTCGGTTAAAACAGATGATAAAGATTTCACAATAACGGGGATGTATGGACTGACTTTTAAATATGCGGATTTAATCAGCATCGATACAGTGTCAGATCTGCCGGGAATAAGACTTAGAACGAATGGTTATGCTTTTGGAAATACCCTGAAGGGCAACTTCATGCTGGAAGACAAGTCGCGGGTTAAACTCTTTATCACAAAGGGAACTCCGCCATACCTCCATTTAAAAACAGGAAACGTAGAAATTTATCTTAATTTCAGGGATCATAATAAAACGAGGGATCTTTATAAACAGCTTAAGACATTCGTAATCAGCTTGTAAGATGAAGCTCTCCGATTATAGTACCGATCCAAACCCAACCAGATGTTTTTTGTAATAACCCGCACTGAGTGAATCAATTGAAACGGTTCTGCCTCTGCCCGGGGAGTGAATAAACTTATCATTACCTAAATAGATCCCGACATGAGATACTCCTTTCCCCCGTGTAATAAAGAAAACAAGATCTCCTGACTGAGCTTTTATTGTTTCGATATGTTTACTGAGTTTGAAAAGTCCATAAGATGAATGCGGAAGATCGAGACCTATATAATGGAATACATATTTTACAAATCCGGAACAATCGAATCCTTTTTCATTTGACTGACCATAGCGGTAACTGACTCCAATGTAGTTATGAGCCTTTTTGATTATTGAAGTTCGTATTGTATCTGATTTATTTACAGTGTCTTCCCGGAAAGTAAACAAATATTCATTTGTGTTGAAAAGCCTTTTCTCTGATTGATAAGTTTCTTCTCTATGAAGAAGATCGCCGACGTTGGTAATAAGTTTATTTTCAAAGCCAGAATACAGATTTTCCTGTGACCATAACTTCGTGGTAATTAACAAAAGTGAAAGTATAATGAGAATCCTGTACTCCATTAAAATTAATCTTGATGTGCAATTTAGTAAACTAAAAGCCTGTTACCTGAAAATCAGATAGGTTTTAACAAAAGTTTAATACTTCGGAATATAGGCAATTTGCTGTTTAGTTTAGAATTACTAACAACGAACTACCTGAAAAGTTTATTTTCCGTGCCTGACTTGTGGTCTGTTGATGAGGTAAACGCCTGAAAGTATAACTAATACGGATATTAACATAGAGGATGCAAGGCGCTCATTGTCTGAGAGACCCCACATTGTTGCCACTATCGGGATGAAATATGCCACCACTGAGGCAACCATTGGTGAAGTATCCCTGACAAGGAAATAGTATATAATATTGGCGAAGGCACTTCCAACAATCGAGAGGATAGCTATAAAACCGAAGTTAAGAAGCCAGTCAGGTGTAAGAAAAACGGCTTGTATATCAGTAGTAAGGAGTAAAGCCAGTGCAAAGGGACTCACAACAAAGAAAGATAGGGAGGTAATCTGAAGTCCGTTTAAACCTTCAATCCTGCTGACCTCATTATTGGTGAATCCGTTCATCAGGGTTGCAAGCACAACAAAGAGGCCATAATAATTAAGAGTTAATGAACCGCTGTAAAGCAATCCTGCTGCTCCAACAAACCCCAGGAATACTCCCGCTATCTGCGATCTGATTGCTTTTCTTTTATAAAAACCAATTCCTATTACAAGGGTAAATGCAGAACTAAGTGAGTTGAGCATACCGGTTAGGGAACTGTCGATCCTTGTTTCTGCCAGAGGATAGAGGAAGGCCGGAATCCCGGCACCGAAAAAACCGATAAGGATAATGGAAAGAATATTTCTCCTGTTTAATTTAGGGAGACTTCGCAACGCCACGGGCAGAAGACAGAGGAATGAAATAAGCATTCTCAGCGAAGCCAGCTGGGATGCTGAAAAGGACCGGAGTCCTTTTTTCATAAGGATATAGCTTGTGCCCCATATCAGCGACAGAAGAGCAACGGCAAGCCAATGCCATATTTTACTTTTTTTGTTCATAACGGCAAAGTGGTGTTCTAATTTTCTTTTCTGGATATTAATATTTTATCTACTCTATTGCCGTCAATATCAACGATTTCGATCTTGTAATTGCTATAGTCAAATTTGTCTCCAACCTGAGGTATTTTATTAATGTTATTAATGACAAAACCTGCAACAGTCGAATAATCAATTTTTTCGAAGTCAATTATAAATCCTTCAATTATTCCATCCAGAATTTCCACAGAAGCGTCTCCACTTACTAATACAGATTTGTCATCTCGAATAAAAATATCTGGTTCGTAAACCTCTCCTTCTTCGGGCATCTCCCCGATAATATTCTCCATTATATCATGCAAAGTGATAATCCCTTCAAAACTACCATACTCATTTACTACTATGCAAAAATGAACCTGTCGCTGTTTTATTAAGTCCAGAACTTTACGTGCATCCGTATTTTCAGGGACAATAAGCGGCTGAACCAGTAGATCGCTGATTAGAACTGAGTCATTGGAATTAAGGGAGATCAGATAGTCTTTAATATTCAAAATCCCGATAAAATTGTCAAGATCTTCATCGCAAAAAATTATTTTACTGTGCCGTGCATTTAAAATGGCTGATTTTACCACTTCATCCGGATCCGTTATATTTATCCATTCCACATCCATGCGATGAGTCATAATGTGTTTTGCTTTTTTATCGGAGAAGTAAAAAACTTTCTCATGAATCAAATTTTGCCCCTTTTCAATCACCCCCTCATGTGAGGCGATTTTTATCAACTGCCTTAATTCTGCCTCTGTAAGATTTTCCGACGGTTTCTTTATTCCTAACATGCTATTAAACATATTAGTAGAAACAGACAGGAGTTTTACGAAGGGATAGAATAATTTGCTGAAATAGTAAATAGGTGGTGCAATTTTAACTGCTATTTTTTCGGGATTACTTAAAGCAATTGTTTTTGGGACTAATTCGCCAATTACTATTGAGAAATAGGTTATTATTAATATTGTAGTTGCGAGCGCAATTTCATGGGCAGAGGTCTCCAGAACCTTAATCTGCTGAAAAAAGGGAGTAATATCATCTGCAATACTCAATCCACCATATACTCCGGTTATGATTCCAATTAAAGTAATCCCAACCTGAACAGCTGATAAGAAATTCTCGGAGTTTTTAAGCAATCTAAGCGCAGTTTTAGCACCCATCTGTCCTTCAATCTTCATCTGCTCCAACCTTGCTCTTTTGCTTGAAACGAGTGCAATTTCAGATAAAGCAAAAAATCCGTTGAGTAATATTAATAATCCTAAAATAAGTACCTCCATTGTGCAAAAATAATCTATTCAACCCATTTCTGGAGAAAGAGCAAATAATTTAATTCCTTACTTGGTTCTGAGGTTAACAAAATGATAAGCAAAGGGCAGAACTCTAAAGAACTGTTTTTTTCAGGTAATACTAAAATATTTCCCGTACTCCTGAAAAGGACATATAGAAGTATTTTTCCTTAGGGCCGGTAGATCAGACTAATTTCCGAAAGCTCCAGTCCAATCTGGTGAAAGCCCATAATAATTCTTTCAGTTTGAGCTTCTGATGGCTTCTTCCGGCCCTGTTTAATCTACCAGTTTTCAAATGAATAGGGGATCTTTATTCTTTTTTCACTAATTGCTGATGCCCTGAAGATACCAAGGGCTCCGTTTGTAATGTTTGTTGGTGGCGATCCCGGTTCCATCGAAAATTACCCTGTAATAGCCATAACGATAATCATATTTGTAGTCATCACGGTTAAACTCAATTGGTTTAAGAGTATCAACCTGATCAACATTATCTGATATAATTATCAAAGCATTCATTATGCCTTTTGCATCGTCAATGTTATGAAAGTCAGGTTCCACAAATTTACCTGTATGGCTCTCGGTAAGACGAACTAAATAAAGTCCGGGTTTGTTCGAAACCAATCCTTCCACAACCAGCCCTGGTTCGGCATCTTCGGGAATCAGATCATAATCTTCAATGCAACCGGGAAGCAATAACTGAAGGAGGCTGATTATTAAAAACGATGTTATTCTCTTTTGCTTCAACGATCACTTCATTAAGAGCAGTTATTTCATACTTAAGCCCCACATTAATTGTTGTGTCGCGTGAAAGAATTAAGTTATATGAATTTGTTTTATAACCGATAAAGGAAAATGAAATCTAATATTGACCATCGGGAAGAGTAAGTGAATAAAACCCATAATTATTTGAGGAGGATCCTGCGTTTTTACCTTCAGCCAAAATTGTTGCACCAATCAGATGTTCACCATTTTCAATATCAATGATATTCCCAAAAATTGTATGTTTTTGTGCCTGCAACAGGAAATTTGTCAGTATAAAACAGCAGGTTAATGCAAGGGTTTTATTCATGGGAAGCAGTGAAGGGCATTTTGAAATTATCAAAAAAGATCAGTGATTATTTAAAACGGGAAAAGAGAGTGAAAATTACTTCAAATAATTTCTGAATTCTTGCTGATAAGCCCGGAGCCTGTGGCAAAAGAACACCGGAATATCTGACCGGCTATTTAAATATATATGTATAAGAATAGATTCAATTACACATGAGATTGTATAAAAATCCTCTGTGTTTCTCTGAGGACTCTCTGTGATCTCTGTGTAAGTTCTTAACATAGATGCACAAAGATCATTAATTTGTAATCTGTAACTGGGGAGCCAGCTTTATTTGTATGAATATATTGTCGGTCCGGAGGGAATCGAACCCTCGACCCCATGATTAAGATTCACTTGGGGTTATTTTGGCTGGTAAACCCTTACCCAGTCGATCTCCATTATTGTGGAACCGTTCAATGGTTTGCTTACACCGCCGGCAAGACTTACATACATCGGTTCCTGGGGAATATCTGAGGTCTGTCTGAAAACTTCGGTGTCATTTATCTTCCAGACAAGACTATCCTTTTTCCATTCGAGGGAATAGATATAGAAATCACCCGAATAACGCGATCCAAGCGATGTTTTAACATTGTTGCCTTTTGCAGAGAAGTAATCGAACCAAACTTTCCCGCCTGAGGTGTGGCAGATATCAAGGTGGGGAGTGATCTTATCGCCAATCATCCAGAACGCTGACCTGGCTGAGGGATCGCCAAGTTTAATCTTTGCTGTAAATAGACCGTATTTCTGCCTGAAACTGTTACCGGTATTAATCAGACCGGAAGTATATCCGAACTCCTTGTTTGCAAATCCCTTCTCGGCCGTCCAAACCTTGCCTTTTATCTTCTGCGGTTTTGTGAGGATTTTCAGAACACTGTTCCTTATTTCAAAGTTTTCCTTTTCAGTATAGGCCTGCAGATCAGACTCAACAGAATACCTGTCCTTAAGAAGTTTTTCGCCCCAGTAATAGTTTGTGAGCCATTTGGATGCATCGAGGCTGTTGCCGTCAAACTCCTCTCCGAAGGTTAGCACCCTGTTCTTTAAAATATCGAATTTAGAAGAATCCTTAATCTTGAAATACCAGATTATGTCGGGATTCTTCTTCAGTTTTTCATATTCTTCACCCTCCTTAAACATTGTGGTCTTTTCAAATCTCTTCTTGTCGAGGAGATAGGCTTTCCGTTCATTGAATTCCTTCGAAGCCACATATTCTTTCAGTTCCAGGTATCCGGCAAATCTTTTGGAACCATTCACGGCAAGATAGTTGGCATATTCCTTCGATCCCAGAAACCTGTAAAACTCCTTTATCTCTGAGCTTTCCTTAATGCTTTTATATTCATTCAGTTTTTTGAATTCATCGCTGTCCCTGAAGGTTATCGGCTTCATTTTCTGTTTTGCCGCGAATTCAGGGGTACTGACAAATGCTTCAAGCTCCTGAAATTTCAAAATATTTTTTGATTTTAAATTTATCGGGTTCTCAAGCGACTTAAGGTAATCTTTTACTTCCCTGGTTTTTCTAAGGGATTTGTGCTCAAGAAATTTTAAATGTTCTTCTGTTTTTTTGAACTCCGACTTATTCAGGTTCTTTTTAGCAGCAAACCCCGGGGTATTTAAAAAAACGTCAAGCTCTTCAAACTTTAGGATGGCCTTTGTTTTCACAATTTCGCCCTTTTCCCTATACTTCAGGAATCTTTTTATCTCCTTTTCCTTCCTGAGCGAATTGTATTCAGTGAATCTTTTGTATTCATCAGTATCCTTGAAAGTTATAGGCTTCATCTTCTGTTTCTCTTTGAATGCAGCCGACTGAATGAATTTTTCAAGTGATTCAAACGCCTTTATTTTATCGGATCCTTCGAGGGTCTTGAATTTCTTAAGATCACTGCCGGCTGAGGTTTTCTGATAAAGAACAATATCTTTTGCCTTTTGAAGAGAAAAGAATTCTTTTTCTTTCAGCCATTCTGTTGAATGTTTATATTGAAGCGATTCTATCTCTTTCCTTTTGCGTATGAAATCAGCCGAATTTACGAGACTGTTCAGTTCATTGTATCTGGCAAGCTGATCAGACCCGGCGAATAAACGCAGTTTCTCAAATTCAGTTGTCAGAGTCTTTTCTGATTGCTCAATTTTTGTGGTGGAGGGGATCAATCCCAGTAAAAGCTTGAGACTTGCCATTGCTAAATCGTTTTATGTACAACTGTTAAAGATAAAAATCTTTCAGTAATAAACATCCACCACCGCTCAATTATTTGCAGAAACGGGATATATGTCCCGGTAAAAAATCCCTTTTCGGTTTTGAACATTTATTATAATATATTTTGAACCGGTTAATTATCCGTATCTTAAGCAACATTTTCTGTTATATAACCTGTTTAACGTCCTCTTCATGAAAAAACTATTCAATATTTTCCTCTACCTCTTCCTTGCAGTCTTCGGATTGCTTCTGATTATTGTAATTTCACTTAATGTATATTACAGTATTCTTGAAAACAGGCAATCAAAACAAGAGAATAATCGCAGGACTGTTTCGGCCGATAGTGTAATGCAATCAAAACCTGTCAATGCGGTTTCGGAAGAAATGATTCTTAATCTGATCCCTGTTCCAAAAAAGGTAAAGTTCACAGGAGGAAATTATTCTCTTCCCGGGAAGATCGTGTATTCAGTTGCAGATTCACTGAAGGAAGAGACAGGTAAATATTTGAAGATTAATTTTTTAAAAGAGCCTGTTTTCTCTGAAAAAGGAGGCAATATTGTGTTTTCAAATAATGCAATGCTTCCTGTTCAGGGGTACATTCTGAATATCGGGCTTAGCAAAGTGAATATCGAATATAGTACCAGGCAAGGATTGTGGTATGCTCTAGTATCGCTTAAGATTTTGAACAGCAACTATTCCGGCTGCTTACCTTGCGTAACGATTGAGGATAGCCCCGATCTGGAAGTCCGGGGACTTATGCTTGACATCAGCCGCGACAAGGTGCCCACAAGGGAAACACTCATTCAGGTCGCACAACTGCTTTCAGATCTTAAATATAATCACCTGGAGCTTTATCTGGAAGGATTCTCCTTTGCATACCCATCGTTTAAAGACCTTTGGGAAGGAAAGGTGACCCCCGTCACAGGAGAAGATATCGAGGCTCTTGACACCTTCTGCAGAGAGCGTTTTATCGATCTGGTGCCAAACCAGAATTCATTGGGCCATATGAATGCGTGGCTGGCAACTGACCGGTACAAGGACCTGGCTGAATGTCCGCAAGGATATAAAATATTTGGGCTTATCAATATGAAAGGGACGATGGATCCGAATGATCTCCGGGCTTTGCAACTTGTTACAAAAATGACCGATGATCTTTTACCTCATTTTACCTCAGAAAATTTTAACGTGAACCTCGATGAACCCTTTGAGCTTGGGAAAGGGAAAAGCAAAGAACTTGTTGAGAAAGAAGGAGTAGGAAAGGTTTACCTCGATTATGCCATGAAGATGCATGATCTGGTTGCCAACCGGGGCAAAAAAATGATGATGTGGGCCGATATCGTCCTGAAACACCCTGAAATGATTTCATCAATTCCAAAGGATATAACACTACTCGACTGGGGCTATGAAGCTACCTATCCTTATGAGAAACATTGTAAAATATTAAAGGAATCAGGCCTGGATTACATGGTGTGCCCCGGCACAAACAGCTGGACAACAATTACCGGACGTACTGATAATATGCTCGCCACAATTGCAAGCGCTGCAAAAAACGGAACCGGTAACGGGGCAAAGGGCCTGCTGATGACCGATTGGGGCGACATGGGCCACTGGCAATACCTTCCTGTGAGCTATGCCGGCTATACCGTTGGCGCTGCCCTGAGCTGGAACAGCAGGAGTGAGAATGAAATACCCCTTGCCGGATTTCTCAACACTTATCTCTTCCGTGATGAAAAGGGAATCATGGGCGATCTGGTACTTGACCTTGGACGGTATTGCCGTTTTGAAGAATTCCCTATGCTTAATATGACTACTACTATGATGGCTTTCCAGTTGGGTCTTCGCGATAAAGTCATGATAAATGTTATTTTTGACAAGATGATCTCCGGGGTAAGTGAACTTATGAGAGAAATTGCACCCGAAGTGGTTGATGAATTCAGTACACAATATGCAAACAGGCAAAGGTTTGACTATAAGGGGCTAAATTATTTTCTCGATTCAAAACAAGCTCTGCTTGAAAGTGTTTCATTAACTACATCCGACAGCAGTCTTGTAAAAGATGAATACCTGAATGCCATCAGGCTTATCCGGCTTGGTTCCGGATTGAAGAATTATATAGAAGACCGAAATAATCTAAGTCGCCCTGACCAAAAATCACTGCTTAAGGGATTACGTGAACTGGGATTGAAATATCTTGTGGAGAACAAACGCCTTTGGAATGCACGAAACAAACCCGGGGGATATGACAAGAGTACGGCTGTACTTTACAGCCTGATGAACCAGATCGACAAACGGATTGAACTTCTCGAAAAACCTGCACCGGCCAGGTGGTATAACAGGCTTCTCGAAAGAACCGGAACTGCCGGGGCGGCATTATATTTCGGATCAGTATAATAACCTGTCTTTGTGCTCTTTGAGTAAACTTTTGAGCCCTTCGTTTTTAAAAAAAGCATTAAACACAAAGGACACGAAGGATTACGCTGAGGGCACTAAGGAGTATATTAATTTGGCATTTAAAAATACTTGCAGTTTCATTCAAACAATTATAAATTTGGTTATTCATTCACTAAAAATGAAGAAATCACCCATATTCCTATTAGCCATTTTGCTTCTTCCGGGAAGTTCGGCAGTCATGTCCGCCCAGGTCCTCACTGCAACTGATATTGTGCGTAAAGCAGATGAGAAATTCAACGGTGAAAAATCAAGTATAATGGTGATGTCGATGACAATTATACGACCTGCCTGGCAGCGCACAGTTGAATTTAAAAACTGGGCCCTTGGAAGGGAATATGCAATGACACTTATAACTGCTCCTGCAAAAGACGCAAATCAGACCTTTTTAAAAAGGGGTACCGAGATGTGGAGCTGGAACCCTGCAATAAGCAGACTGATAAAACTTCCCCCCTCTATGATGTCGCAGGGCTGGATGGGTTCTGATTACACTAATGATGACATCCTCAAGGAATCGTCGGTTGTGAATGATTATGCACATGAAATTATTGGGGAAGAGACTATCGGCGGACGGTTGTGCTACAAAATTAAAATGGTTGCAAAGGAAGCCGCAGCAGTTGTCTGGGGCTCACAGTTAAGGTGGATCGACAAAAAAGAATTTCTTGTAATGAAGACTGAACTTTATGACGAGGAAGGCACACTTATAAGAACTGAAACAGGTTCAGAAATTAAAGAAATGGATGGCCGGACAATTCCATCGAGAATGGAACTCATTCCCGCTGACGAACCCGGGAATAAAACTATTGTGGACATAAAGGATATCAAATTCAATGTTCAGATATTGGAGAGTTTCTTTTCACAACAGAATATGAAAAACATCAGGTAAGCCTTGGGGGGTAGGGGGGTTAAAACCGACTTTTGAGACAGCCTCCTAACGCATAATTAAACTAATTGATTTATGAAGAATTATAAAATTGCCTGGCGCAACCTATGGAGGAACAAGAGACGAACAATAATCACAGTTGCATCGGTATTTTTTGCAGTGTTTTTTGCCCTGCTTATGAGATCATTACAACTTGGATCGTACGATCATATGTTCCGGAATGTAATCGAATCATATACAGGTTACCTGCAGGTTCAGAATGAGGATTTCAAAGACAATCCAACAGTGGATAATGTTTTTGCCTTCTCTCCTGAAATAAGTGAAACCATACTAAAAGACAAAAATGTATCTGATGCAGTTCCCCGGTTCGAGTCTTTTGCTCTCGCCTCATCCGGATCGCTAACAAAAGGAGTGCTGGTAATGGGAATTGATCCTGAAAAAGAATCTCTTCTGTCAAATGTCAAAGAAAGACTTGTTAAATACAAGCTAACTGAGAAGACCATAGAAAATCTTAAAAAGTCAGAACTTCCTGAAACAGTAAAATCAAAACTCGATCTTTTTAAAGGGGAGAGTTATTCGTCAGGAGGAATTCTTCAGCTCGACCTTGGGATCAGGAATGCTGATTCATCTGCCTTAATGCCAATTATCAGAAAAGAAGCATCATTCAGTAACGGATATATTTCTTCGGGGAATAAGGAAGTGCTTATTGGATACCGACTTGCAAAATATCTTGAATTAAATATCGGTGACACCCTTGTGCTGATCGGGCAGGGTTATCATGGAACAACCGCAGCAGGTAAATTCAGAATTTCCGGTATTGTCAGAATGCCCACATCCGATATTGATAACAAAATTGTGTACCTGCCGGTTGATGTATGCCAGGAGCTATACGGTGCCCCTGGCATGCTGACATCATTGGCCCTGTGCATTAAAGATAACAGCGATAAGAAAATAAACAGGATGATGCAATCAATAGGTAAAGAAATGCCATCACCGCTGAGAATGATTGAATGGAGAGAAATGAATGCTCTGCTAATAAATCAAATGGAATCGGATAATAAAAGCGGAGGCATTATGATTGCAATACTTTACCTTGTAATTGCCTTTGGGATATTCGGTACTGTACTTATGATGACTATCGAAAGAAAACGTGAATTCGGAGTACTTGTCGCAATAGGCATGCAAAAATCAAAACTTGCTGCAATTGTTTCTCTTGAAATGATTTACATCGGTCTGCTTGGTATATTAAGCGGAATAGCGGTTGCTTTTCCCGCAATAATTATCGGTCAGTACAATCCTATCAGACTCGCGGGAGAATATGCCAAGGTTTACGAAAGCTACGGCATGGAACCTGTAATGCCCTTTATGCCTGTTGATTACTACTTTTTATGGCAATCTGTTATCGTTGCACTGATTGTTGGGATTGCAATTATCTACCCTGTAAGGAAGATCTATAAAATGCAACTCGTAAACTCATTAAAAGCCTAAAAATTAAATATATGATCTGGAAAACAGCATGGAAAAACGTGTGGAGAAATAAGGTACGGAGCCTTGTTGTCATAGCCTCTGTAACGGTTGGAATATTTGCCGGAGTATTTTCAATTGCTCTTATGAACGGATTGATAGAACAGCGAATTAGTGACGCACTAAATGATGAAATATCTCATATTCAGATTACTAGTAAAAATTTCAGATTAAACAACGATCCGCAATTAACTATAGCAAATTCTGAAGGAGTTTTATCAGTAATTAAGTCTGTGAAGGGAGCAACTGATGTAAGTGAAAGGACAATAATTACAGGAATGGCAAATACGGCGAGTAAAAGCGCCGGCGTCCAGATTATCGGGATTGATCCTGATATGGAAAAAAGGGTATTTACCCTTTACAGTAAATTAATGCCCGGTACCGGTGATTACTTTGAAAAGGATTCAAAACTTAACCTTGCACTTATTGGTCAGGAACTGGCAAAAGATCTTAACATCATAAGATATTCAGTTGACTCTTCGACTATTGTAAGGGTGAGAGAAAAAGGGTTGTCGGAAAAACTAATCTCGAAACTGGCCCCGATAACCGGGAAAAAATTCCTGAATGAGAAACAGTTTATCAAAGAGATGAAGAGTCTGTTTTCTAAAGCAGAGGAGATGAAATACGGCCTGCTTATAAGGAAAGAAGCCTGGTCATTCAGGGAAGGAGCAAGGATGACGCTTACCTTCCTTGATAAAGAAAATAATCAGGTTGGGTCAGTATTCAGGCTTACGGCCTTGTACGATATGGCGAACAGCATGTTTGAAAAAAGCTCTGTATTTGTAAGAAATTCAGATCTTAAGAAACTTATGGGAATGAATGAAAAAGATTTTCATCAGGTTGTTGTCAAAATCAGCAACGTTGATCAGACTGATGAAATAGCTGATATACTTGCTCTGAAATTGCCGGATCTTGAAGTAACAACCTGGAAGAAAATTTCGCCGGATCTGGCAATGATGACAGATATGGTTTCTCAGTTTTACCTGATCTTCGGAATTATTATCCTTGCAGCACTTGCGTTCGGAATCATTAATACAATGCTGATGGTTGTTCTTGAAAGAACCAGAGAGCTTGGGATGCTTACTGCAATCGGGATGAACAAGAAGAAAGTTTTTTCAATGATAATGCTTGAATCGGTATTTCTTTCGCTTATCGGGGCAGTTATTGGCATGATAGTGAGTAATATTTTAATCCGGATAACCGGCAATACCGGAATAAATCTGGCTCAGGCTGCAGAAGGATTTGAAGCTTTAGGCTATTCTGCTATTGTTTATCCAAAGATCAGCGCCGGTTTTTTTGGAATAGTAACAATTCTGATAATCATCACAGGAATATTATCATCAATTTACCCGGCTATGAAAGCACTAAAACTGAACCCGGTTGAAGCAATAAGAGCAGAATAAAATATGATCATAAAAATAAAAAGTCATGAAAATTATTGAAATTAAAAATGTTTCCAAAATATATAATGAGTCTGAAGTTCAGGTAAATGCAGTTAATGGAGTTACTCTTGATTTTCAGGAAGCTGAATTCGCAGCAATAGTGGGACCTTCCGGATCTGGTAAAACAACCCTTCTGAATCTTATAGGAGGGTTGGATAATCCCACTTCAGGGGAGATAATTATTGACGGTACAAATCTGGCGAAGCTAAAATCATCAGAACTGATAGATTTCAGAATGAGGAATATTGGCTTTGTATTTCAGGCATATAATCTTATTCCTGTTCTGACAGCAAAAGAAAATGTTGAATTCATTATGAACCTTCAGAGTTGGTCGAAAAAAGAGCGTGATGAAAGAACTTTTGAGTTATTGAAAGCAGTCGGATTGTTTGAAAGGGCTAACAGCCGACCTGCAAAAATGTCAGGCGGCCAGCAGCAGAGAATAGCTGTTGCAAGGGCGCTTGCTTCACGGCCGAAGTTTGTTCTGGCCGACGAGCCCACAGCAAACCTCGATTCTAAATCGGCTTCAACTCTTCTTGAGATAATGGAGAAACTTAATCATGAAGAAAAGATTACTTTTATTTTTTCGACCCACGATGCAAGGGTGGTAAAAATGGCTCATCGTGTAATTACTCTTGAAGACGGGAAAGTTGTTTCAGATGACGTAAGAGAATAATCCTTATCGGTTTTGGTAATGATGAGTAGGCTGATATTTATTTTATTATTTCTGGTAGCGACCCTTTCTGTTTTTTCTCAGGAAAAACAGAAATTTCTTACTTTCAACGGCTATTTTTCAATGATGCAGAGCGCTATGTTTGATTCGGTTAGCGGACCGTTTGTTGTCGATAATCTTCTGCATAACCGATTGAACTTCAAAGGATATGTAAATGATAATATTACTTTTGCTGCCGAATTCCGGAACCGGCTCTTTACCGGAGATATGGTAAGATCAAATCCATCATATTCCGCGACAACAGGAAATGATGAAGGATTAGTTGACCTTTCGTGGAATATTTTTGATAATCAATCTGTTTTATTTAACACATCAGTCGACAGGTTGTGGGCTGATTTCAATTACGGAAAGTTCCAGGCGAGGGTTGGAAGACAGAGGATAAACTGGGGACAGACTCTTGTATGGAATCCGAATGACATCTTCAATGTTTATTCATATTTTGATTTCGATTACATAGAGAGGCCGGGGAGTGATGCTATAAGGCTTCAGTATTATCCCGATTATTCCTCAGCTTTTGAAATTGCCATTAAAGCAGATTACGAAAATAATGTAACAGGCGCTGCCCTTTACCGGTTCAATACACATGGTTATGATATTCAGTTTATGGCAGGCTTATTCAACAGCGAAGATTTTGTTGCGGGCACGGGCTGGTCCGGAGCAATAGGATCTCTCTCATTCAGAGGCGAAGCAACATGGTTTCAGCCGGCAAAAAACTTTTCAGATACAACAGGAACCGGTATTTTTACAATAGGATTCGACAAAACATTCAGAAATAACTCTATGGCTCAGATGCAGGTGATGTATTGCAATAACCCTGCAGATATGCTGACATTCGGATCAATTTATAAAGGATCAATGTCAACAAAAGAAATTGCTTTCTCTCACTTTTCTGCATTTTGTATGTACTCATATCCGTTAACGCCTTTGTTCAATATCAGCTTGTCTGCAATGTGGTTTCCAGATCTTAAGGGCTATTACGCAGGTCCTTCATTCGATTATTCAGTGGCTGAAAATGTGGGACTTTCGCTTTACTGGCAGCATTTTGAAAGTCAGATAAGTGATCCAGGGACAAGAATTAATATGGGATTTCTGAGGGTGAAATTAAGTTTCTAGATTTTTTATACTTTTGGCTCATATTTTAAAACTTATAAAATGGCTCTGGTACATGAATTTGAAAGCAGCGGTAACTGGCTGTTTAAACGCAGAAGCTGGTTACCCGCATTTATGATAGTTGCCGGCATCCTCATGATGTACCTGGGCAACCGGCAGGCAATAATCTTCGATATGCGCGATGAACTGATCTTCCTGGGAGTTAGTCTCCTGGGGGAGCTTATCAGGGTATTCACGGTAGGTTTCACACCAAAGGGCACCTCCGGAAGGAATACTGATGCGGGTCAGATAGCAGAGACGCTTAACGTGACCGGAATTTATTCAATTATCCGTCATCCGCTTTATGTCGGAAATTTCCTGATGTGGCTCGGACCGGTTCTTTTCCTTCGTTCAATAGAAGCCACGATTATTTTCGGATTGCTTTACTGGATTTATTATGAAAGGATAATGTTCGCTGAGGAACAGTTCCTAAGAAGAAAATTTGGCGAAATCTATGACAAATGGTCAGAGACTGTAGGCTCTTTCATTCCATTTTCATTCAAATATATCCCTTCAAAACTTGATTTCTCCTTCAGAAATGTACTGAAACGTGAATACAACAGCTTTGTAAATATCTTTGTCATTTTCACCCTGCTTGATGTTCTCAGGAATTATTTCCTTATCGAAAAGATTTTTCTTACTGATATGTGGATGTATCTGATTGCTGGGGCTGTGGCGATATGGCTTATTGTCAGAGTACTGTACAAACGGACAAAACTGCTTGAAGTGGAGGGCAGATAGAAAAAGAGGTGCCCTTTTGAGGCACCTCCTGAATATATATAGAACTAGAATGGACGATTAGTCCCTGGCTCCCAGGAAGATAGCAATATAATAAAGAAGTGTTGCAAGGGAACCCAGAGCTGCTACAACATAGGTGGTTGCGGCCCATTTGAGTGCATCCTTAGCCTTGTCGTGGTTCTGATACGATGTAATTCCCGCATTCGAAAGCCAGGCCAGGGCCCTCTGACTTGCATCTATTTCGACCGGCAGAGTTACGAAACTGAAGATCGTTGTTAATGCAAAGAGGATAATTCCGGCAAACAGCAGAGCAGGGAAGGTGTTAACAAGTAAAATACCTCCAAGAAGTATCCACTGCACCCATTTTGAAGAGAAGCTTACTGCAGGAACAAGTTTCGACCTGAACCCAAGCCATGCGTATGCTGTTGCATGCTGAACGGCGTGGCCGGTTTCGTGTGCTGCTACTGCCGCTGCTGATATATTTCTTCCGTTGTACACATCGGGGCTCAGGTTGATGGTTTTATCAACCGGATTGTAATGATCGGTCAGCTGACCGGGTACACTCTGGATCCTGACATCATAGATTCCGCTGTCGCGAAGCATCCTTTCAGCTACATCGCGTCCCGACATACCATTGTCGAGAGGAATCTTTGAATATTTTTTAAACTTCGACTTGAGAACCATGCTTACGATCCAGCTCAGGATCATAAAACCGATAAATATTACCCATATACTCATAATATTTTCCTCCTTGTTTATTTCATTATTGTACTACAAAATTACTGCCAGAAACTATTAAGGAAGTGTTAAAAGGTCATTTTGGCAGAAAAATGGCTCTTTTTTTACGGCAGACACAAATTTGCATTTCGTGTCAATCAATTACAAACATTACCTTTGGTGAATGAAGAAGCCTTTATCAGGGATATTATCATTTATATTATCGCTTCCAGTACTTTTTTACAAGTATTCAATTTCTCCGTTGCTTCCAGCAGCATGCCGTCATGTACCTACATGTTCGCAATACATGCTTGATGCCCTGAGGATACATGGACCGGTTACAGGTTTCCTTATGGGAACCAACCGGATATTCAGATGCAGGCCCGGGGGGACACACGGATATGATCCGGTTCCCAGGTTCAGATTTCGCAGGTACCGGCCTTCATTGTTTGCAGGCTGGAAGAAACAGAACAGACTGAAAGAGAGAAAAGAAGAGGATTAAAATTTTAGTTCGTCTTTCAGGAGACTATAACCGGCACGACTAACAGGAAGCTTTTCGCCTGAATTGAGTATCGCTACGTGGGTATCCTTACCATAGGGCTCAATTCGCTTTATCTCAGCCAGTTTTACTATATATGATCTGTGAATTCTCAGGAAATCAACCTTTGGCAGATTTTCTTCATAGAATTTCATTGTCTGCTGCTTCATGGCTTTCCCATCAGAATGATGGATCATTACATAATCGTCCTGTGACTCAACGAATTTTATCTGCTCGACAGGAATAAGACTGATTGCATTTCCCTTTCGTACAACAACCCTGTTTACATGTGTCTGCGTTTCGGGTGTTTTAACCAGAAGCTGGCTTGCCGGTTCTTTATTGCCCAGCCCGGCCCTGATCTTATCAATCGCTTTTTTTGTCGCTTCCAGAAAGCGTCGTTTCGGAAATGGCTTCATCAGATAATCAACTGCATTAAGTTCGAACGCCCTTAATGCAAACTGATCATAAGCCGTACAAAAGATAATTTCAGGTTTTTCGGTTAGAACCTCTACAAGCTCGATACCTGTAAGCCTTGGCATCTGAATATCGAGGAAGACCAAATCGGGCTTCAGTGCTGATATTGATTTCAAACCGGAGAATCCATCAGCGCATTCTCCAACAATTTCGATCAGTTCGACCTCCTTCAGATAATGCTTGATTATTTCCCTGGCAGGGGCTTCATCGTCAATAATCAGTATTCTTATATTTTCCATTGTTTTTTATTTCCCGTAACATGAATTGTTATCCTTATGGGTTTGTATGCAATAAAATTAAATAATATTTTTCAAATGAGCTCACAAAAAATCAACAGGGATGTAAAGTGTCACAGCATACATGCCGGCATCCTTTTCTGCTTTTATTGATGCTTTGTTCCCGAAGAACAATTCGAGCCTTCGCTCAACATTTACAAGTCCGGTTCCCGTCCCTTTCTTTGCCGAGGGCACTTCATCATAATTATTTGTTATAGTGAATATTACATAGTCATCAACTACTTTGGCTTCGGTTTTAACAGCAACGGAATCGGTGCTTTCATAAACGCCGTGCTTCACCGCATTCTCATATAAGGGTTGCAGCAGCATAACAGGCATTTTAACTTCGAGGCAATTTTCATCGATATTCTCCTCTATGAATAATCTGTCGCCAAAACGCACTTTTTCAATCTCAAGATATAACCGGAGGTTTTCAAGTTCACTTCTGAGTGTGACAGGTTGTTCATCTTTTTTCGAGAGACCATACCTCATGAACTCTGAGAGCTTAATTACCATTTCCCTGGCTTTTTCAGGATCAGTAATTGTCAGAAAGCTGATTGAATTGAGGCTGTTGAAAAGGAAGTGGGGGTTAATCTGAGACCGGAGCATCTTCAGCTCTGTCTCCTTGACGAGGCTCTCGAGTCGTGCTTCTTTTGCCTTTTTTTCCGAAAGGTTATAGAGGCTTACAAACAGAAAATATGATAAGACAACTAGTGCGTAAATTAGCATTCCGCTTCCAACCCTGTACGGGAAAGTAGCGTCCCAGTATTTCTGGTAGACTACCTGATCGGGGAGCACGAGTTGCATTACAAATCTTGTTATCAGAATCCAGAGACCTACCGAGATAGCCCCGATAATGAGGATATTTGAAAGAAGTGTTGCCGGTTTGGTTTCGCCCGAATTAAAATATTTGAAAGGATACCACAGTGAAAGTGCGATACCGGAGTATACAAGCAGTGAGACGAGGTTGTCGATAATACTTACGACATTAAAAGTCCTGTAGGCAAAATAAAAAAGCAGTGACTGGCCAAGGCCCAGTATGAGCCATGCCAGCCACCATGCAATTAGTCTTCCTCTGTCTTCAAGTACCGGATGTTTCATTCTGTTTCATTTTTTTTATCCACGGAGTTTCACGGTTTACAGTATCCGGGAGCAGGGATAAACACTTTTTTAATCCGTGTCTTCCCCGTGTTATCCCGTGTACTCCGTGGTTTACATTTGATTCTTAAACCTGAAATCAAAAACCTGAATCGACAAAGTTATTCAATATTACAGATCAATAGCTCTTAACCTCTCCGCCTCCGAATACAACGGCTCCCTTGATAACGAGCTGTTTCGACATTTCTGTTGATCTTCCGGGAGAAAGCTTGCGTGAATCGCTGAATCCACCAAGGATTGGTGTTACATCGATTGTTACATACCAGTCGTCGGGTACAATTATTGTGGCTCCGCCGAAAACGCATGCGATCTCCAGCTCATTTCTTCCGGGCGCCATTTTTGCTTTTGTAAGATCGAGTTCCATACCTCCGAAGACTGCTGAGATTCTGCCTCCCCTGAAGTTTTCGGAAACGATCTGTCGTTCGCCGCCGCTAAAAACGTTTACATAGTCGACATAATCATCACCTATTATTCCTTTTGAGGTCACGGAATTGAATCCCTTACGTTTTGAAACGATGAATATCACGCCGATTATTATGAATATTGAAGGCCAGAACATGTTGTAGGCATGGAAGGTCTCGCGGAAGATTGTGGGTATCAGGAAAAAGCCTCCCACAGCCATCACGATTACTCCGGATGTTTTTTCGGCTTTTCCAAGTGTCATTACAAGGCCTATTGCTACAAGAAGCATTGGCCAGCTGAATATTACATGATCGATGAAGTCAGGAAATATTCCGGTATTTCTCATTACAAGGAAAAGACCTACAAGTACCAAAACCACTCCGATTATTGGTCTGTTGCTTTTCAGGTGTCCATGATCCTCCCTGTAAGGGTGGTTTTCATTTCCGTAGTTGCCATTTGTTTCCATAGTTGTAAATTTATTTGTTTTCAAGTGAATAATTTCAGAATTTTCTTTTCAAAAAGGATGATAAAATAAATCCTATGCCTATTACCACAATAACTACAGGCCAGTAGAAGTTTTTAAACATTTCGGGCGTAACAAAAAATATCCTGTCCTGCAGGAACCAGATTCCTCCGGCAATAAGCAACAGGCCGGGAGTGAATTTAAGGTTGAGTAACATGATTGCACCAATGAAAACCATTGCTGTTTCCCATGTAAAGTAGCTGCTGATACTCCCAAAACGGAGAAGATCGTTGGTTGCAACAAGCAGCGCCAGACCGAGGACAATAAAAAAGATCCCTGCACTGACCCTGGGGTGATGCTCTGCGTGCCTGGGATGATGCATGTCCCACTGCATCCTCCTTGATTCGCGATAGTCTCTGTTTCTCATAACTGTGAATATTTAATGTACAACAAAGATAATTCCCGGGTAAAGTTCACGTTAATATTAATCGGCGAGCTGCGTTTTTATACCGGCAAAAAGTCTTTTACATCAATAATTGTTACTTTTTTGTTGATAATTTTTTTAATTAAAGAAGGATTCATATTTTTGCAGTCCAAAATTTATAGAGATGGCCGAGTCATATGGTATTCCGTTGGTGAGTTTGAAAGAGGGCCGGCACTCTTTTGAGTTTGAAATTAAGGAAGCGTTTTTTGAACAGTTTGAGGAGTCGGAAGTACAGGAAGGAAAGCTTTTTGCGCACGTGGGGATTGAAAAACATTCGACCCTTGCCGAGCTGACAATAAGGATAGAAGGCGTTGTAAAAATTTGTTGCGACAGGTGCCTTGAGATGTTTTTCCATCCTGTTGAATGTGAGGACAGGCTGATTGTAAAATTCGGGAAAAGCGTCGGAGACGATGACCCCGACATTATTTCAGTAGCTGTTGATGCACCCGAGCTGGATCTGAGGCAGCAATTTTATGAGTTTATACTTCTCGCGCTGCCAATAAGAAGGATTCACCCCGACAACAGCAGGGGAGAAAGCACCTGCGACCCGGAAATGATGAAGAAGCTTAGAGAGCATCTTACTGAAGAAGAACACAATAGGGATCCCCGCTGGGATGAATTGAAGAAATTAATAAATGACAATTAAATATATTTAAAATGGCACATCCTAAACATAAACATTCCAAGACCAGAAGAGATAAGCGCAGGACGCATTACAAAGCTACTGCTCCTACAATAGGAAGCTGTTCAAACTGCGGATCATCGGTTCTGTACCACAGAGTATGCCCGGAATGCGGTTTTTACAGAGGAAAACTTGCAATTGAGAAAAAGGCTACTGCCTGATTTGGCAATTTAAAAAAGCTGATATGAGAATTGGCCTTGATGTCATGGGAGGTGATTATGCACCTGATGCAGTCATTGAGGGTGCCGTTGATTCAATCGCGCATTTGACCGTGGGTGAAATTCTCGTCCTTATAGGGGACGAAAGTGCCATTCGCAGGAAGCTTGATCAGATGCAGGTTGATCCAGTGCTGTTTGAGATTGTACACGCACCAGAGATGATTGAAATGGGTGATCATCCTGCAAAAGCCTTTTCTCAGAAGAAAGACTCGAGCATCGCCATGGGTTACGGAATGCTTAAAAAAGGCCTGCTCGACGGTTTTTGCAGCGCAGGAAATACAGGAGCAATGCTTGTTGGTGCCAGCTATACGGTGAATGTTATTCCCGGGGTGCTGAGACCCGCACTTGCAACAATTCTCCCTTGTGTTGATAATCGCGATTGTGTAATCCTCGATATAGGTCTGAATCCCGATTGCAAACCTGATGTTCTTCTCCAGTACGGCGTTCTTGGAAGTATTTATGCCAAGCATGTCCTTGGAAGGGAAAACCCTACCGTTGGCCTGCTCAACATAGGCGAAGAAGAGACAAAAGGAACTTCTGCCATAAAAGCAGCTTATGAACTTATGAAAGAATATCCCGGACTTAATTTTACCGGAAACATTGAAGGGAATGCACTCTTCCTCGAGACTATGACCGATGTCGTTGTCTGTGACGGATTTGTAGGAAATGTCATTCTGAAGATGGGTGAAGCATTCTATCATATATATAAGATCAGAAATCTGAAAGACACATATTTCGATCGTCTTGACTGGGAGAATATCGGTGGATCTCCCATAATTGGTATTAATGCCAATGTCGTGATTGGTCATGGTATCTCAAAGCGCAGGGCAATAAAGAATATGGTCCTGCAGACCAGAGGCGTGGTACGCGCAAACCTGGCTCAAAAGATAAAAGAAGCAGTCTGACAAATGGAAAAAATAAGGGCAGCTATTACCGGGATCAATGCCTGGGCACCGGAATACAGGCTGACAAATCAGGAACTTTCAAAGTTGGTAGATACCTCCGATGAATGGATAATGCAGCGTGTAGGTATAAAGGAAAGACGAATCCAAAAGGGTGAAGGCCTCGGAAGCTCTGATATGGGTGAACAGGCCGTCAAAGGACTGCTGGCCAAAACAAATACATCTCCTGATGAGGTGGATCTGCTTATCTGCTCTACAGTTACACCTGATATGATGTTTCCTGCGACTGCAAATATCATCTCTGATAAATGCGGTATACTTAATGCCTTCAGCTTTGACCTTAATGCCGCCTGCTCGGGTTTCCTTTTTGCACTTCAGACAGCAGCAGCTTACGTCGAAACCGGACGCTATAAAAAAGTTGTAGTCGTAGGCGCCGACAAGATGTCGTCGATAACTGATTATACCGACCGTACAACCTGTCCTCTTTTCGGCGATGCAGCCGGAGCAGTTCTTCTGGAACCTACTACTGAAGAATTCGGAATCATGGACTATATTTTCCGAACCGACGGGTCGGGAAGAAAATTCCTCCACATGAAAGCGGGGGGATCGGTAAGACCTTCGTCCCACGAAACTGTCGATGCCAAGGAGCACTATATTTACCAGGAAGGTCAGAGCGTTTTTAAGTTCGCCGTTTCAAATATGGCAGACGTTGCTGCCGAAATAATGGAACGCAATAACCTGAAGTCGGAAGATATTGCATGGCTGGTTCCCCATCAGGCCAACCTGCGAATTATCGATGCGACCGGAAGAAGAATGGGTCTTGACCCAGGAAAGGTGATGATTAACATCCAGAATTATGGAAATACCACAACTGCGACTATCCCTTTGTGTATGTGGGAATATGAAAACAGATTGAAAAAGGGAGACATAATTATCCTTGCTGCTTTCGGCGGCGGGTTTACCTGGGGGTCAATTTATCTTAAATGGGCTTATGACCCGCAGTAGCAGGTTCATAAGTTGAGGTTACTGTAAAGACAGTCCTTCATCGCCCGGAAGGTCAGACAGCTTTCCCGGTCTTTTTCCTTTGTTCACAGGAAATCTATTCTAAAAGCCGGAGTTGTTAGTGTAGTAATAGGCAATAGTTTTTATATTTGTGAGTTATTAGGTGTAATATCAAAATATTTTAATGTAATGGCAAAATCCAATGAGATTGAAAGCTCTTCGATAAACCTGATAAGTAATGGAACAGAGATAATCGGTGACATCAAATCGACCGGAGATATCCGTATTGATGGTTTTCTCACTGGTAATTTGAATATTAAAGGTAAAGTGGTTATCGGTCCGACAGGAAAAATCAGTGGTGAGGTAATTTGTAAGAACTCTGAGGTTTCGGGTTTTATTGAAGGAAAGATAACGGTCGAACAACTTCTCAGCCTCAAAGCTTCCTCGACTATCCTTGGAGATATTGCCACAGCAAAACTCGCCATAGAACCAGGAGCGAAATTCTCGGGTAATTGCAAAATGATCGATAGCGAAAAACGTGGAGCAACTGCAGCAAGAGAAAAAGAACCGGAAAAATATACCGCATAAGGGTTTAAACGATTTCGCCAAATACTCGGGGCTGGCCTTCCAGATGATTGCAATCATTCTGGTTACGACCTGGGGGGGCCTAAAGCTTGATGAAGTGGCGGGCTTCAAAAATCCGGTTTTTGTAATTATACTATCGCTTCTCGGCGTTTTTGCAGCTATCTATTTTGCAGTGAAGGAATTCATAAAATAACATAATGATGAAAATTGCAGGCAGATATATATTACCTCTGATGACATTATATATCCTGATCTGTGCTGGTGGTTTCTTCCTGTCATCAGTCTTAAAAACGCCCTTCAGCTTTTCCGATTTCATCGTCCTGGCTACACTGTTTCTGCTTATAAACTTCTTACAGCTTTTCATCTTCTTCAGGGGGCAGTTTCGCGAACCTGAAAGTACCACCATGCACACACTGGTATCAATATCGGTTAAATTTCTGCTTGAGATGGTTTTAGCCTTAATTTGGTTTATTGTTATTAAAAAAACACTGGCATCTGCTGTTGTTATGTTTTTTGTTTTATATTTAACACTCACTTTGTTTGCGACAATTATGATGTTGAAAGCATTGAAAATTAAATCTTTAAATAAAGAAGTGCTGGTTTGAAAACAAGAATTTTTGCAGGTCTGTTCTTTTCTCTGATCATTGCGGGTATGAATTTTACCGCATTTGGACAGGAATCCGAAGGTACTGTTACAGGAAAAGAAAAGGGGGAATCCGAATCGGTATTCGATGCAAGTACCTTCATAATGGAACATATTGCTGATTCCCATGAGTGGCATCTTCTGACAAAAAAGGACGGTGAAAGTGTGGCTATTTACCTTCCTGTCATTCTTTATTCCAGAGAAAAGGGTATAGACCTTTTTTCTTCAAAAAAACTGGCACACGGTAATACTTATAAAGGATACAAACTTGAAGAGGAAGGTGACCTGAAAGGAACCATTGTAAATATTAAAGAGGACGGAACTGTTGATGAGGAATCCTTTCCCCTCGATTTTTCAATTACCAAAACAATAGTAGGCCTGCTTTTTTCAGCAATTATCGGACTCTTGTTATTTATCGGACTGGGTCGTTCATATAAGAAAACCGGTATCAGCCATCCGAAAGGGATGCAGAGTTTCCTTGAGCCTCTCATCCTGTTTATTCGCGACGACATAGCTATTGCCAACATAGGTGAACATAAATATGAGAAATACATGCCATATCTTCTTACGGTATTCTTTTTCATACTTCTGAATAACCTGATGGGGCTTATTCCGTTTCCTCCTCCCTTCGGAGCCAACGTAACCGGAAATATTGCAGTTACTTTTGTTCTTGCATTCTTCACCTTTATTATAACTCAGTTCAGCGGCAACAAAAATTACTGGAAGCATGTCTTTGCCACTCCGGGTGTTCCCCTCTGGCTTCTTCCTGTAATGATACCGGTTGAACTGATAGGGATTATCTCGAAGCCTTTCGCTCTTATGATCCGTCTTTTCGCGAACATAACGGCAGGTCATATTATCGTCTTAAGCCTTGTTGCCCTTATTTTTATCTTTGATACGGTTTGGGTATCACCCGTATCGATCATGTTCGTGATTTTCATGGATTGCCTCGAATTGCTTGTGGCTTTCCTCCAGGCATATGTATTCACCCTGTTGTCGGCATTGTTCATCAGTCTGGCAGTACAGGAACACCATTAATTTTTTTTGTTTAATTTAAAAAAACCAGTTATTATGACAGGTACAATGGCAGCAGTTGGAGCAGGTCTTGCAGTAATAGGCGCAGGACTTGGTATTGGTAGGATCGGCGGTTCGGCTATGGACGCTATAGCTCGTCAGCCCGAAGCTACTTCAAAAATACAGACAGCCATGATCATCGCTGCAGCCCTTATTGAAGGTGCTGCTTTGTTTGCTATCGTTGTTGCTCTTATTGCAAAGTAAAGAAACGGAAAGACCGGAACGGTTGGTTCCGGTCTTTTCTTTAAATTTAAAATGTAAAAATCGAACTATGGTCTTACTAGCAGGCAGTCTTACAACCCCGGCAATCGGGACGATCTTCTGGACTACACTTATATTTGGTTTGTTTTTCTTCCTTCTTTCAAAATTCGCGTGGAAACCCATCCTTAGTGCTGTCAAAGCCCGCGATGAAATGATCAAGGGCTCTCTTAAGTCGGCTGAGAAAGCAAGGGAAGAAATGCTGAAACTCCAGAGCGACAATGAAGCTATTCTCCGCAAAGCAAGGGAAGAGCGCGAAGAGATTCTTAAGGAAGCACGCGATGTCCGTGACAAACTTGTGGCAGAAGCTAAAGGAAAAGCTTCCCAGGAAGCAGAAAAACTGATGGAGAAAGCCAGGGCAGCCATCGAGAGCGAGAAACTAAAAGCGATATCGGAGATACGCGAACAGGTCGCCTTGCTATCGGTCGAGATTGCTTCAAAACTTCTGGGAGAACAACTGAAGCAGACAGGCGAGCAGGAAAAGCTCATCAATAGCTACCTCAAAGAAATTGACTTCAAAAAGAATTAAGAGCTACGACCGGTAATGAACGACAGTAAAATATCAGTAAGATATTCAAGGGCACTATTTCAGCTTGCAATCGATAAAAAGCTGCTTGATGAGGTTAGTAAGGATATGGTTCTTATTGCGGAGGTATGCGCAACCCCGGAAGCTAAGGAACTTATTTATAACCCCGTTATTCGCCCCTCAAAGAAATCAGCAATTTTTCATGTACTTTTCGATGGCAATGTAGAGGGAATCACGCTTTCGCTGATCGATCTTGTCATTCAAAACGGACGTGAGAGCTTTCTGCCGGCAATTGCAAGGGTATTCATTCATGAAACAATGAAGTACCACGGAGTAACTGAAACATATCTGACTACGGCTGTTGGCGTTGATTCGAAGGTTAAAAAGGAAATTTCCGACCTTGTCGCTGAAATATTCAGCACTAAAGTTGATCTAAGGGAAAACATAGATCCGGATATAATTGGAGGTTTTATCCTGAGAGTCGATGATAAATACATCGATGCAAGCATCAGGAATAAGCTCAGAAAAATTTCAAAAGAATTAAGAGGGAGCATAACTGCCTCCTGAAAATAAGAATATTATTAATCAGCATTTTTAAGAGAATTTAAAATGGCAAATATTAAACCAGCAGAAGTTTCAAAAATTCTCAGGCAGCAACTGGAAGGCATACAGACAGGTGTTGAACTTGAGGAAGTAGGAACCGTGCTTCAGGTTGGTGACGGGATCGCCCGTATTTACGGGCTGTCGAATGCTCAGTCGAACGAACTTATTGAGTTTGAGAATGGCATTGAGGCAATTGTTCTGAACCTTGAAGAAGACAACATCGGTGCAGTGTTACTCGGACCTACCGAAGAGATCAACGAAGGCGATATTGTAAAAAGAACCGGACGTATTGCATCCATTAAAGTCGGGGAAGGACTTCTGGGAAGGGTAATCACTCCCACTGGCCAGCCTCTCGACGGCAAGGGTCCAATCCAGGGTGAATTGTTCATCCTGCCATTCGAAAGGAAAGCCCCGGGGGTAATTTTCAGGCAGCCTGTCAGACAGCCTCTGCAGACCGGTATCAAGGCAATCGATGCAATGATTCCTATAGGCCGCGGACAGAGGGAACTCATAATCGGTGACAGGCAGACAGGAAAAACTGCTATTGCGATTGATACAATTATAAACCAGCGCAGCAACTTCGAAAACGGCAAACCGGTTTATTGCATCTATGTTGCAATAGGACAGAAAGGTTCAACCGTTGCAAACATTGCAAAAACACTCGAAGAACATGGTGCCCTTCAGTATACTGTAATAGTTCTTGCTACAGCATCGGACCCTGCAGCTTCGCAGTTCTATGCTCCGTTTGCAGGAGCAGCTATTGGCGAATTCTTCCGCGATACGGGCCGCGATGCGCTCATTATCTATGACGACCTTTCGAAACAGGCAGTATCGTACAGGGAAGTCTCCCTCCTGCTACGTCGTCCCCCGGGCCGCGAGGCATATCCTGGTGACGTATTCTATCTCCACTCACGCCTTCTCGAAAGAGCTGCAAAGATCATTGAGTCGGATGAGGTTGCACGCAAAATGAACGACCTTCCTGAATCTATCAGGCACCTTGTGAAAGGCGGCGGATCGCTCACAGCACTTCCTATTATTGAAACACAGGCCGGCGACGTTTCGGCATATATCCCTACAAACGTGATTTCAATCACCGATGGCCAGATCTTCCTCGAATCGAGTCTTTTCAACTCGGGTGTCAGACCTGCTATCAACGTTGGGATCTCGGTTTCGAGGGTGGGTGGTAATGCCCAGATCAAGGCGATGAAAAAAATCGCCGGGACCCTTAAAGTTGACCAGGCTCAGTACCGCGAACTTGAAGCGTTCTCAAAATTTGGTTCCGACCTCGACGCAACAACGCTCTCAATACTTAACAAGGGTGCCAAAAACGTTCAGATACTTAAACAGGGGCAATATGCTCCGGTACCCGTTGAAAAGCAGGTAGCAATCATCTACTGCGGAACCATGGGACTCCTTAAAGACGTTCCTGTAAACAAGGTAAAGAACTTCGAAAGTGATTTCCTTGAACTTCTGGAACTGCAGCACAGGGGAGTTCTCGACAGTCTCCGCGACGGAATACTTAATTCCGAAATAACGGATGTACTTGAAAAAGTGGCCGCCGACGTGGTGTTGAAATACAAACCACAGTAAACGGAATTAGCTGATTAATAGAGACTCAGATGGCGAATTTAAAAGCTATTAGAATAAGGATAGCCTCGGTTAAATCGACAAAGCAGATCACCTCTGCCATGAAGATGGTGTCGGCCGCAAAACTGCGCAAAGCACAGGACAAGATTGTCAAGCTGCGTCCTTATGCAAATAAACTACAGGAGATGCTGGCAGGACTTTCACAGAGTCTTGCCGACTCAAATGTCGAAAATGTCTATGGCAGGGTATCTGCTACCGAGAAGGTCCTGATTATTGTAATCACATCGAACAGAGGCCTCTGCGGAGCATTTAACTCCAATGTCATTAAGGAGGCTAAAAGGGTCATTTCAGAAAAGTATTATGATCAGTATCATAGCGGTAACCTGAGTCTTCTTACAATTGGCAAACATGGATTCGATCATTTCAGGAAACTCAAGATGAAGATGCTTCCCGAGCGAAACAGCCTTCTGAACGACCTGACCTTTGATAATGTTGCCTTCTTAGCCCAACAGGTGATGGACAGTTTTACAGCGAAGGATTTCGACAGGGTAGAACTGGTATATAATCAGTTCAAAAATGCTGCTGTTCAAAATCTTACATCTGAATTGTTCCTGCCAGTAACGGCAATAAGCGATGGAAAAATAAAAGCAGTTCCTGTTGACTATATTTACGAACCAGGCAAGGAAGAGATCATTCAGGAGCTTATCCCGAAATCGCTGATGATACATTTCTATAAAGCAGTTCTTGACTCGTTTGTTGCAGAACATGGCGCCAGGATGACCGCCATGCACAAGGCTACAGACAATGCGACCAGTATGATAAAGGAACTTACTCTTCTGTATAATAAGGCAAGGCAGGCAACTATAACAAACCAGATACTTGAGGTAGTGAGCGGAGCTGAGGCTCTCAATGGTTAAAATTAACAGGTAATACCGATTGTAAAAAAGTATAATGTACAATCATTCAGAGCTTAAGGAACTGGTTGACAAGGCAATAATAAACCTGTCGTTTAATTCGGAAGCAGAAAAGCTTGTCGATCCGATTAAGTACGTTCTTTCAATTGGTGGCAAAAGAATCAGGCCGGTTCTGGCACTCATGGCTTGCAACCTTTTCAGGGATAATATTGATGAGGCTGTAATGCCTGCTGTAGGACTTGAGGTTTTCCATAATTTTACACTGGTTCACGATGATATAATGGATCAGGCTCTTCTCAGGAGGAATCTTCCTACAGTTCATAGCAAATGGAACCTTAATCAGGCTGTTTTATCGGGCGATGTAATGGCTTTTATAGCCAATGATTGTTTTCTGCAGGCCCCGTCATGGTGCCTTCAAAAAGTATTCAGAATCTATAATGCAACGGCCACTGAGGTTTGTGTGGGCCAGCAGCTTGATATTGATTTTGAAAAGGCAGTAATTGTATCTGAACGGGAATATGTGAGGATGATTGAACTTAAGACTGCCGTCCTGCTTGCAGCTTCTGCCAGAATCGGGGCAATCATCGGAGGAGCTGACGAAAAGGATTCAGACCTGTTGTATGAGTTTGGAAGAAACCTCGGCCTGGGCTTTCAGATCCAGGATGACTTTCTTGACACGTACGGCGATATGAAGATCTTTGGCAAGGCAACAGGAGGGGATATAATTGCAAACAAAAAAACCTTCCTTCTTGTGAAAGCGCTCGAAATAGCTTCACCGGATCAGTTTAAACAGCTTCAGGAACTGATTGCGAAAAAGGATTTCGATTCGCACGAAAAGGTTAAAAAGGTGACAGGATTATATGACCAGCTGAACATAAGAAAAATAACTGAAAACCTGGCGAACGATTATATTAACAAGGCTTTTAAGAATCTGGAAATGACCAGTGTTAAGAAAGAAAGAAAGGAAGAGCTTGCACTTATGGCAGGTTCATTAATCGGGCGAAGCAAGTAATTGAACATTCAGGAAGAATAAAAGGATTAAATTTGATACTTTAACATCACATAAATAATTAATTATATGTCACAGAATACCGGAAGAATCAGCCAGATCATTGGACCTGTGGTTGATGTTACTTTTGATAAGCAGGGTTTGGAAATGCCTGATATCTATGATGCCCTTGAGATAAAAAGGGATGACGGTTCCGTTCTTGTTGTTGAATGCCAGCAGCATATCGGTGAGAGAACCGTAAGGGCAATAGCTATGGACTCCACCGACGGTTTACGCAGGGGAATGGAAGTAGTTGCTACAGGATTGCCTATCACAATGCCTATCGGTGAACAGATCAAAGGCCGGCTTATGAATGTGACAGGAGAAGCAATAGACGGAATTGGTCCTCTCGACAAAACAGGCGGATATCCCATCCATCGTAAACCTCCGAAATACGACCAGCTTTCAACCGAAAAAGAAGTACTCTATACCGGGATTAAAGTAATTGACCTTATTGAACCTTATTCAAAAGGAGGAAAGATTGGTCTCTTTGGTGGTGCAGGAGTTGGAAAGACTGTTGTTATCCTTGAGCTCATAAACAATATTGCAAAAGCTTATTCAGGGTTATCGGTGTTTGCAGGCGTTGGTGAAAGAACCAGGGAAGGAAACGACCTTCTCCGTGAGATGCTTGAAGCGGGTGTTATTACTTATGGCAAAGAATTTCTTGAAAATATGAAGTCGGGCGGATGGGATCTCTCAACTGTCGATATGGATGCACTCAAGGAATCAAAACTTGCGCTGGTGTTCGGTCAGATGAATGAACCTCCCGGAGCAAGGGCCAGAGTTGCATTGTCGGGTCTTTCAGTAGCCGAACATTTCAGGGATGGTGACGGAACCAGCGGGGGAAGGGATATCCTCTTCTTTATGGATAACGTCTTCAGGTTTACCCAGGCAGGTTCGGAAGTATCGGCTCTACTGGGCAGGATGCCGTCAGCTGTAGGATACCAGCCTACACTTGCAACAGAGATGGGTGTGATGCAGGAACGTATCACCTCAACAAAAAACGGTTCCATCACTTCGGTTCAGGCCGTGTATGTACCTGCCGATGACCTTACCGACCCGGCACCGGCAACAACATTCGCCCACCTCGATGCCACAACAGTTCTCAGCAGGAAAATTTCGGAGCTTGGTATCTATCCCGCTGTGGACCCGCTCGATTCAACATCGAGGATCCTTTCAGCAGATATCGTCGGCGAAGCCCATTATAACTGTGCTCAGAGAGTAAAAGAGCTGCTTCAGAGATATAACGAACTTCAGGATATAATCGCAATCCTTGGTATGGATGAGCTTTCGGAGGAAGACAAACTTGTTGTTCACAGGGCAAGAAGGGTACAGAGGTTTCTTTCACAGCCTTTCCAGGTTGCCGAGCAGTTTACCGGAATTAAGGGAGCTCTCGTATCCATCGAAGATACTATCAAGGGCTTCAACATGATCATGGACGGCGAGGTTGACCAATATCCTGAGTCAGCATTTATGCTTGTAGGTACGATTGAAGATGCAATAGAAAAAGGCGAGAAGATACTTGCCCAGTCAAAATAAACCACAGGTATGAAAATTGAGATCATAACACCTGATAAAAAAGTATTTGATGGCGAGGTTAAATCTGTAAGAGTTCCCGGGAAAAAGGGATCGTTCCAGGTTCTCAAAGACCACGCTCCAATAATATCCACACTCGATAGCGGTCCTGTAATATTGGTCAGCCCCGAGGGAATTGAGACTGTAATGGAAATAGCCGGAGGTGTAATTGAGGTTAAGGCAAATAAAATAATCCTCCTGGCCGATTCCGTAAAATAAGCTATAACCGATGACACCTGAGGAATTCCGGAAACATGCCCATGAACTGGTTGAGTGGATGGCCGATTACATGGAGAATGTTGAGGATTATCCGGTAAAATCACAGGTTGCTCCCGGGGAGATCTTCAACAGGATCCCCGGAGAGGCTCCCTTACAACCGGAACCATTTGATTCTTTCCTGAAGGATTTTAAAGAAGTTATTATGCCCGGGATTACTCACTGGCAGCACCCCGACTTTTATGCATACTTCCCAGCTAATACAAGCCCTCCTTCGGTTCTTGCAGAGATGCTTACGTCAACTCTGGGAAGCCAGTGCATGATATGGGAAACATCACCTGCTGCGGCTGAGCTTGAAGAGAAGATGATGATCTGGCTGAGGGACCTGATAGCGCTTCCTTCTGAATTTGAAGGTGTTATCCAGGATTCGGCTTCGACAGCCACTCTTGCCGCAATTTTGTCGGCAAGGGAGAAAACCACAGGGTTTACCGTAAACAACGACGGCATTGCCAGTGCAGGAACCCTGCGCGTTTATTGTTCCGGACAAACCCACTCCTCTGTTGAGAAAGCAGTTAAGATAAGCGGAATAGGAAGGAAAAACCTTGTTAAGATTCCTGTCAGGGATGACTTCTCCCTTGATCCCGTGTTATTGAAAGAAGCAATACTTCTTGATAAATCAAAAGGATATATACCCTGCTGTGTAATAGCAACAATCGGAACAACAGGCACGGCAGCAGTTGACCCAATTCGTTCGATTGGTGAGATCTGCCATGAACTGGGTATATGGCTTCATGTCGATGGAGCAATGGCGGGAACGGCCCTTATTCTTCCTGAGTTTCAGTGGATGCTCGACGGCAGGGAATATGTCGACAGCTTTGTTTTCAACCCCCACAAATGGATGTTCACAAACTTCGATTGCACGGCATATTTTGTAAGGGATGCCTCCACACTGATAAAAACCTTTGAGCTTCTCCCCGAATACCTTAAAACAAGGACAAGAGGAATAGTGAACGATTACAGGGACTGGGGAGTTCCTCTGGGAAGAAGATTCAGGGCGCTCAAGCTCTGGAGTGTTATCAGATCATACGGAATTGAAGGATTGCGCGAAAAGATCCGTTCCCACATATCATTTGCATGTAATCTGGCAGACATGATAAAGTCGGAGCCTGATTTCGAGATGCTCGCTCCGGTAAGTATCAGTGTCGTTTGTTTCAGGTTCGCTCCAACGGGTTTTTCCGAAGAACAGATGAATGCCCTTAACGAAAAACTTAACCATCAGTTGAACGATTCAGGAAAAATGTATCTGACGCATACTTCCTTAAATGGAAAATATACCCTCAGGATGGTGACTGCCCAGACAAATGTGACTATGGAGCATGTAAAACGTGCCTGGGAATTACTAAAAGATACGGCCCGGAGCCTGGAATGATTCGTTTCTAAGGGCGCCTTGTGCCAATATTCATACCATAAATATCTATATTGAAAAGCAGCTCAAAGACAGGCTTTTCATTAATCCCCTTCCATGAAGCCCGGAATCCGGGCGAGATAAGATAAGGTATCCTGAGCACATGAAGATCGGCAAGCATTTCAATGCCGGACGATTTATATGATATTTTGTCGGAAGTACTGGTGGCAGGAACAAGACCAGTAGAACTATAATTATAAAATGAATTTCCGGGGCCGGCAGCATAATCATAGAACAGTCCGGCCCTAATACGTTTCAGGTAAAGTATTCCGGGTAAATTCAAATCGGGGCTAAGGAGCGGAAGTGCGTAGTCAGCCGACATGAAGGTAATATCCTTCGAAATCATATTACTGTAACCCCTTGGGAGGTGCACTCTCATCCCGAAAAGGTATTTTACCGGGTTCTGCTTCTCCCGTTCATACCTGATTTTAATAGAATTATTTTTCAAAAAACCCGGGAAATAGAATGAGGTCTTAAGGGAAGTTGAGTTCCCATAGATCATCTTGTCGAAAGGAGCATTCGAGTAGCTCAGGTCAAACGTCTGGGCCCACCGGGTATAGATATCTCGGTATGCGCTTGAGGAATAATTTGAAAAATAGAGCCTGCCTGTAACAATCGCCTGACCGTAGTCAAATGATGCTTCATCGCGTAAATAGATATAATCATTCCTGTAGTCGGATGATAATGAAAAGTTGAAGTACTGCGAAAACTTTCCCGGGGTAAAGCTAAGTGGCAGCGAGATAGTATTTGTAAAACTTCTACCGGTCTGAAGGCTTAAAGGATTATTAACGGTTTCGCCGGATTTCAGGATAAGCGGTTTTTCGCCGTAGTCAAACCTTGATTCTATTACGGGATACCATCCCTTCCATGTTATTTTGGTATGAAACAGGTTGCTTTTTTGCTGTGAATATTCATATCCGAAGGTCGATATCAACGTGCTAAGCTGGTTTTGGGTCATAATTGAAAATCCGGGCCTGATAGAAGCAGGATCGGTTTTAACCTCTTCAATATCGGCATAGAAAGGCATCCAGCTGTGAAAATTAAAGAGATGCTTCCACTTCCTGTAAGGCTCGGGATTATAATTTCTAATCTCAACATCTTTAAGGGAGTCCTGTTTATTATCGATCCTGTTTATAAGGAATGGAGCTTCTGAAGTCTTTGCTTCCGCATTACCCTTTATTTCTTTAAGTGATGCCAGGCAGATATCATTCCCCAGCGACGAGTAATCGCCGAAGAGAACCATATTGCCTTTAACACTCATGTCGGTGATGCCGAACCTCGAATTTGTAATTCCGTAAATTATGCCCTCAGGAGTCTTCATGTACAGGTTATCGGTACCCGATTTAGAGCTTATGAAAAGCAAGGAATCGTTTTGAAGCGAAACCGACTGGATGTCATCTCTTCCTGCAGGGGATAGTACCTCCCATCTCTTCAGTTCAGGAGTATATGATATGATTCCTTCTCCATCGCCGTTCAGAAAAATAAGAACTATTTTCCTTCCGTCGGGAGTCCACCTGGGGCGCTGCAATGATGCGTTTCCGGGCGAAGGCACCGATTCAAGCACTTCTCCTGCCGTGGCATCGATGATTACAAGGTTGTTTTTATTGCCTGTGGTGTTTTCAACTGCAGCAATCCTCCTGCCGTTGGGCGCGACAGCTGCAGCCATGTATCTTGATTTGTGCGACAGCCTCAGAATGGCTTTGCTGTCGATGCTCATTATTTTTATCACGGAATAATTTCTGTTTTCCCACCGGGGGTCGGACTGGTTTTCAACCCATACCAACCTTCGACCGCCGTATGAAATATCGCGTGGATACATCTGACCGGGTACGTGAAATCTCTTTTCCGATCCGTTGGAAGTATTTATAATCATAAACGCAGGAGGATCAAACAATGAGGTCTTTACTGCAATAATACTATCCTTCCCTATAGCTACCGGCGAAAAATAGTTAATGTATCTGCCATCCTTCGGCCGGTTCAGAGGCTTGTATGCAACAGCCTTGTTCCCGGCAATCTCTTTTTTCCATATTGTTTTAAGAGTGTCAAATGTCTCCCTGAAAAGCCGCTCTTTTGACAAATGTGCGGTCCTGGAGAGGCTTATGTTTACAGGGTTTATTGTAAAAGGAAATCGCGCCGTATAGCTGAGAGCATTGTTCCATATTTCCGGATCCCGTTTTGCAAGAGCCCAGGTTACCATCTGGTATCCCGATTCATAGTGGTTAGGGACATTCTCCCTGAATGAACCATGAATGATCTTATCATAACTGAAAAACCTGCCTCTTTCAACAGCTATGGCCTTCAGATGTTTCTGGAAAGCTGGTGTTCTTCCCCTTCCGGAAGGGGTGAGGGCCGATTCGGCGAAGACGGCGTCACCCTCAAGAAACCATTGCGGCAGCAAAGAGGCGACAATACCGGTAAACTGTTCCCCAAAAACGAATGACATTCCTTTTGAGAAGCCCTTCTGAAGCGATGCCATCTGGTAAACATGGGTGAGTTCATGATAGGCAAGCTGTTTTTCGCTTGAAAGCGGTATCGAGTTCTGTTCGGGTGTAGGATAGAGCTCCATCCTGCGCGGCGCCCAGGCAACATAACCGTTCGACACAGTACTGAAATTGTGAATTATAACCGGAATCCTGAATTTTTTTTCCGGGTAAATCGTTCGGATCGCTTTATTTGCTTCCTCAAGTGATTGGGCAAAAACGGCTCCCCCTCTGCCATAATTCCCGGGATAAATAACAGTAAAACGGTCTGTCTTTATCTGCATCCATTTCAACGAAGCAGGATCCTGCCCTGTTTCATAAAACTGGGCCGATACGGATGATGAACAGAGTATAAATACTGCCGAAAGAATAATGAAAGGGTTTCTCATATGAGAGTTCATAGCTCAAAAATAGCAAAATATGTGAGGATTTCCGGACAGTGTTAATTTGAAAAAAAGAAGTATTTTCGTCGTTTGATCATTTACAGTAATTTGCGGTATAAAAGATATCAGACGGATGAAGAATTACAGGTTTATCAATAACATTACCGGATGGGTTGTTTTCCTGCTGGCTGCAGTAACCTATCTTATGACATTGGAGCCGACTGCCAGTCTCTGGGATTGTGGTGAATTCATTGCTTCGGCATATAAGCTCGAAGTAGGGCATCCTCCGGGAAACCCGGTTTTTATGGTAATGGCAAGGTTCTTCACTCTGTTTGCCGGAGGGAATACAGCTAAAGTTGCCGTTATGGTCAATTCAATGTCAGCCCTGGCAAGTGCATTCACAATCCTGTTCCTTTTCTGGACTATTACCCATCTTGCAAGGAAGATTCTGATTAAGACCTGGGACCAGATTACCCGCGAAAAATTAATAGCAGTAATGGCTGCCGGTGTGGTTGGAGCTGTTGCCTATACTTTCTCCGATTCTTTCTGGTTTTCGGCCGTCGAAGGCGAGGTTTATGCAACTTCCTCATTTTTCACGGCGATTGTTTTCTGGGCCATCCTTAAATGGGAGGATGTGGCTGAAGAAGAGAACGCCGACAGATGGATAATACTTATTGCATTTCTGATGGGCCTGTCTATCGGGGTGCATCTTCTTAACCTGCTTGCCCTCCCTGCCATTGTTCTTGTATATTATTTCAGGAAATATGAATTTTCGTGGAAGGGGCTGTTTATCTCCCTTGCCATTTCAGTAGCTCTGCTTGCACTTCTCATGTATGGGATAATGCCGGGAGTAGTAACAATATCGCTGGCTTTCGACAAGTTTTTCGCAAACAAGCTTGGATTGCCTCCAAATTCGGGAATGGTTTTTCATGTCATTCTTCTCGCTGTGGTTCTTGTGATGGCAGTAAGATTATCATTCTCTTCGGAGAACAATAAAAAGATCGGAATTTATACAATTGTTGCCCTCTTCTTTACCGGAATCTGGGTTATATCTGCCTCAGTATTTCTTAACATTGTAACGCTTCTTGTCATTTCTGTGATTGCCTGGTATCTGGCCAACAGGAACAGGGCAGTTCTGAACACAGTACTGACTTCAATCATGGTTATCCTGATCGGTTATTCCTCGAATGCTATTATCGTGATGAGGTCATCGGCCGGAACCCCGCTCAATGAAAATAACCCCTCAAATCCCAATAATCTCCTTTACTTTCTGAACAGGGAACAGTACGGGCAAAGGCCATTATTCAAAGGCCCTGTTTACAATGCCCCTGTTGTTGACTATGCGCAGGGAAAGACCAAGTATGCACTTTCGAACGGAAAGTATATTGTTACCGGAAGTGATATGGAAAGGGTGTATGACCCACGTTTTGTCACTCTCTTCCCAAGGATGTGGAGCGACCAGAGCGATCATATTCCTGTTTATGAAGAGTGGGGCAGGGTTAAGGGTACACCAATCCAGGTTACCGGTCAGGACGGGGAAAAGTCGGTTGTAAGAAAACCCACGTTTATTGAGAACATGCGATACATGATATCGTATCAGTTCGGATATATGTATTTCAGATATTTCATGTGGAATTTCTCCGGAAAACAGAATGACACTCAGGGATCGGGAGGCGCAATTAACGGGAACTGGATAACAGGTATTGATTTTCTTGATGTTGCCAGGGTGGGAACTTCCGATTTACCGGGAGACCTTAAAACGGATACTTCGAGAAACAAATATTTCCTTCTGCCCTTCCTTCTGGGTTTTGCCGGAATGTTCTGGCACCTTAACCGCGATAACAGAAACTGGCTGGTTGTTGCACTTCTTTTTGCCATGACCGGCATTGCTATTGTGCTTTATCTGAACCAGTATCCTAATCAGCCCAGGGAGAGGGATTATGCCTATGCGGGTTCGTTCTATTTCTTCGCTGTATGGATTGGGCTGGGCGTCCTCGCTCTTTATGAAGCCCTGTCAAAACTTACCGGAGAAAAAATTGCGGCACCGGTTGCGGGGGTATTGTGTTTTCTTGCCGTACCGGTTGTAATGGGAGCCCAGAACTGGGATGATCACGACAGGTCGGGACGTTACCTGGCAAGGGATGTGGCTTTTAACTATTTGAATTCATGCGCTGAAGATGCCATCCTCTTCACAAACGGCGATAACGATACCTTCCCTCTCTGGTATGCTCAGGAGGTTGAGGGAAAAAGAACCGATATAAGAGTTTGCAACCTTATGCTTCTTAATACAGACTGGTACATAGACCAGATGAAATGCAAAGCATATGAATCCGATCCTCTGCCTGTTACACTTCCAACAAATAAATATTTCGACGGAGTAAATAATCAGGTGTTTATAATTGAGAAGATCAAGGAGCCTGTTGACATTTCAAAAGTGATCGACTGGGTAAACAGCGACAACAAGGCTACCAAGGTTCAGGTCTCTGCCGAAGAGATCCTTGATATTATACCTACAAAGACCATCCGCATTCCGGTCGATAAAGCCAGAGTACTGGCATCGGGAACTGTAAGACCCGAAGATGCAGATAAAATTGTTCCTTATATTGATATAAAGCTTAAAGGCAACTCGATCCTTAAAAGCCAGCTTATTGTTCTTGATATACTCGCTCATAACAACTGGGAACGCCCTATTTATTTCGTTACGGGTTACCACAATGATGCTTTTGGACTGGAGGAATATTTTCAACTCGAAGGACTTGCCTACAGACTGATACCCGTGAAATCGCAGAATAAAAACTGGCTCGATTACGGAGGCATCGATACTGAACTCATGTACGAAAACCTGATGAAGAAATTCGTCTGGGGAGGCGCAAATGACAAGGATGTAAACATCGATTACAATCACAAAAGAACTATTATAGTCATCAAGGCAAGAATGAACTATTCAAGACTTGCAAAAGCCCTGGCTGCCGAAGGCAAGAATGAAAAAGCTATTGAAGTACTTGATTATTGCATGAAAACACTTCCGCTCGATAAGATACCTTATGATCCATATACTGCGGACCTTGTTGAGGCATATTTTGCCGCCGGTGCTAAAGACAAAGCCCTCGAAATGACAAAGGCATTTGCCGATTATTATTACAGGCAGCTCGATTATTACCTGAAGCAGGAACCCTATATAATCCGGTCAGCAGAATATGAGATCCAGACCGCAATACAATACACCTCTCGTGTTGCCAATGCATGTTCACTGAACGGAAAACCGGAACTGTCGGATGAGATAAATAATAAACTGGAGGCTTACTACGGGAGATACGTAAATATCATTCAGCCCGGAGCTAATAGATGAATTAATACAGTCAGAAAACCTGTTTTTATAAGCCCTTTGCGTCCTTAGTGAAACCCTTCGTGCCCTTCGTGTTTAAATACTTCTTTTTTTTACCACGAAGGACTCAAAGGGTTACACGAAGGACTTTAAGGATCAGTTAATTAACGGCATTCAACCTTTGTAGTAATTGAACCTATTGTAAGGTCGGGAGTGGCCTCCTTCTGGATAAGCTGAGTGCCGCAGAACTCCGTTTCTGCCGATGCACCTATAACAGCCCCGGCTTCATATCTGACATCCTGGCATACCTTGCATCCTCCGAGTTCCTCACAGGATGATACTGAAAACATGATGAACAGAAATGCTGCGCCGAAAAATAATTTTCTTTTCATAATGGTCATATAAAATTAATAAAGTAAAGGATGTCTCTCAATTCATAGCAAAGATACGAAAACTCATCTTTGGAAGCCAATTAATCGTTTAAAATGGTGTTTCAGTCAAAATAATGAAACTGACATGCATCATTCCATAAAAAGGGTAGTCATTTTGTCAGAATGAAAATATTTATAAATTGCATAAAAAATAATTGTCATGGAAGATTCTAGGATGAAAAAACATGTAACCGTAGTGGGCGCGATTCAGATAGGATTCGCAATCCTCGGTTTGATAGGGGCTGTTGTAGTTTTCTTTGCACTGAGCTTTGCAAGAAGTCAGGTCAACGGTGATGAGACTGGAGAGATCGTTCTTCGGTTTTTATCTGTCAGCATTCCGCTGCTCCTGGTATTTCTGTCAACACTAGGACTCGTTGGCGGAATTGGCCTTCTTGCCTATAAGCCATGGGCGCGTTACCTGGTAATAGTAGTCGCAGCCCTTGGATGCCTCAACATTCCGATCGGGACCCTCAAGGGAGTATATTTCCTGTGGGTACTGTTGCAGGATGAAACTGTTAAATTATTCGAAAACAAGTAAAAATATTTTAAAATATTCTCCTGCAGAGACGCTCAATTCGGGCGTCTCTGCTTATTTTTACAAAACAGATCAATAACAATATTATCATGGCTGAAGACAACAAGATCATTTTTTCGATGAACCGGGTAGGGAAGTTGTATCCCCCTCACAGGCAGGTTCTTAAAGATATTTCACTCTCTTTTTTCCTGGGAGCAAAAATAGGAATCATAGGTCTGAACGGATCCGGGAAATCTACTCTCCTTAAGATCATTGCAGGCCTCGAAAAAGAATACCAGGGAGATGTAACTTTTCTTCCCGGCTATACAGTCGGACATCTGTCGCAGGATCCGCTTCTTGAGGACGACAGGACCGTTCGTGAAATTGTTGAGGAAGGGGTGAAGGATATTATTGAGACAATAAAGGAATACGAACAGATAAACAACAGCTTCGGAGAGCCGGAGGTTTATGAAAACCCTGATAAGATGGAGCAGCTGATGGATCGTCAGGCTGTACTTCAGGAGAAGATTGATTACCACGATGGCTGGAATATAGATTATAAGCTCGAACGGGCGATGGATGCACTCCGTTGCCCCGAAAGCGATGCGAGGGTTAATGTGCTCTCGGGAGGTGAACGGAGGAGGGTAGCTCTTTGCAGACTGCTGCTTCAGCAACCCGATGTGCTTCTCCTTGACGAGCCTACCAACCACCTCGACGCGGAATCGGTTCAGTGGCTCGAGACGACGCTAAAACAATATCATGGCACTGTAATATGTATCACCCATGACAGGTATTTCCTCGATAATGTAGCGGGGTGGATTCTTGAACTCGACAGGGGAGAAGGAATCCCCTGGAAGGGTAACTACTCCTCGTGGCTGGAGCAGAAAGCAAAGCGTCTTGAAGCCGAAGAAAAGGGAAATGTTAAAAGAAGAAAGATCCTCGAAAGGGAGCTTGAATGGGTCAGAATGTCTCCTAAGGCAAGGCACGCCAAGTCGAAGGCAAGGCTTGGGGCCTATGAAAACCTGCTCAACCAGGATGTGAAGCAGAAGGAGGAAAAACTTGAGATCTTTATCCCCAACGGCCCCCGTCTTGGGGATAAGGTTATAGAGGCACAGGCTGTTACTAAGTCATTCGACGACAGGGTGCTTTTCGAGGACCTCGAATTCAGCCTGCCTCCAAACGGTATCGTAGGTGTTATCGGAGCCAACGGCGCAGGGAAAACTACCCTCTTCAGAATGATAATGGGACAGGAAACTGCCTCAAAGGGTACTTTTAATATTGGAGAGACGGTTGTATTGGGTTATGTCGATCAGGCCCATTCAGCTATCGACCCGTTAAAAACGGTTTATGAAGTCATCTCAGGAGGGCAGCAGGATGTATTGGTTGGAAACAAGCCGGTAAATGCAAGGGCTTATGTGGCCCGTTTTAACTTCACGGGAGCCGACCAGGAGAAAAAGTGTGGTGTACTGTCGGGAGGGGAACGAAACAGGCTCCACCTGGCTCTTACGCTTAAATCGGGGGCAAATGTCCTCCTTCTTGACGAACCTACAAACGACATTGACGTAAATACCCTCAGGGCGCTGGAAGAGGGCCTCGAAAACTTCGCCGGATGTGCAGTGATCATTTCGCACGACAGGTGGTTCCTCGACAGGGTAACAACTCACATGCTGGCCTTTGAAGGGAATTCAAAAGTTACATGGTTCGAAGGCAACTATTCCGACTACGAGGAAAGCTATAAGAAACGCGTTTCCGATACAACTCCGGTAAGGATTAAATACAAGAAACTGGTTTAGAGAATTGGATTTCTTTTTGTTACACAGAGATCCACGGAGAAGCACAGAGGGCCACGGAGCATAACCTCTGTGTATCTCTGTGTTCCTCTGTGTCTCTCCGTGTAAGTTCTTAAAATATCCGTTATTCGACAATGATCTTCCTTGAAGCTTTGCTCACTTTATTTTTGTCGGAAATCTGCAGTATATAGATCCCTTTTCCCTGCCAGTTTGTAACATTTGTTACAATTTGAGGTTCGGTTACCTTTGACTGGAATACAGTTTTCCCGGTAAGGCTGATTATTCTGATCGAACAATCCTGCATATCGGAATATCCCGGAATGCTTATAGTAAGAATATCGCTGGCAGGATTGGGATAAACAAGTACTTCATTTCTCAAAGGCAGCTCAACACCCGTTGGAATCCCGCTCTGGGTAACTGTAATGGTTTTGCTGACAATTCCATCGCCTAATATTGTTATAGTTGCCGACCTTGACAGGTTGAGTTTGTTTTCCAGTGCAGTAAGGGTAATTGTAGCGTTTCCGGTACCCGAGGTAACACCCGGAGTAAGCCAGGTTTCTGAACTTGAGATTGTCCAGCTCATATTGGTGGTTATACCGAAAGTTGCGGTACTGTTATTTGGTGATGCGATTGTTAATTCCGTTGCTGAGACATTCAATATGAGGATCTCTGATAATTGTCTTTTTACAAGGCCACCCACCGTACCGGCAAAAACAATCCCGTCTTTTACTGCTATGGCTCTCATATTAAGCTGATTTCCTGACAGGCCGGTATTTGTCTGTGTCCAGAGGCTGCCTGTGTTTGTGGAAAAATATGCACCGCCACCGTCAGTACCTATGAGAAAGTTGGTTCCGGAAGCGTAAATAGCCCTGACATAAAGTGAAAATGATGAAAGGCCATTGTTTATTGCCGACCAGCTTGTTCCATCATTAGTGGAAATAAGAACTCCTCCGTCGCCAGTGCCGATCAGAATATTGTTGTTATTAACCGTTCCGGTCATGATATAAACACTGTTTGGTGTCATTCCTGCATTTACTGAATTCCAGCTGGTACCGTTATCGGTCGAACGGAATACGCCACCTCCGTCAGTACCTGCATAAATGTCAGTTCCTTTTACCATTAATGCGTTAACAACGGTATTTGTAAGACCGTTGCTTGCATCGGTCCAGGTACTTCCATTATCGATTGACAGGTAAATGCCGCCGTTTGTTCCGGCAAAAAGGGATGATCCGACAAGGGCAAAGGCATTTATATAATTATTATTTATTCCGTTGTTAGCAGATGTCCAGTTTGTTCCGTTATCATTTGAGAAATAAACGCCTGCATCGGTTCCTGCGTAGATATTTATGCCGTTTATGACTATGGCACTAATGTTAAGAGCATCTCCTCCAAGTCCTTCTTTGATTGAGGTCCAGTTGGCACCGTTATCAGTTGAGAGAAAAACCCCGGCATTGGTGCCGGCAAAGATGTTTTGACTGTCAACGGCCAGGGCCTGTACTGTAATATTTGTAAGACCGTTATTCATGGCGTTCCAGGTGTTTCCGTTGTCGGTGGTCATGAAGATCCCTGCACCGTCCCAGATACCTGCAAATACATTTGCCCCTTTTATGGCAACTGTATAAACATTAATGCTGGAAATCCCGTTGTTGACAGGTGTCCAGTTACTACCGTTATCTGATGAGAGGAATATTCCTCCCGAAGTTCCCGCGTAAATATTGCTGCCGCTTATAGCAATGGATCTGACAATTTTAGCCTGGTCTGAAACGAGTCCGTTATTTATTAATGTCCAGGTATTATCAGTTGGTTTCCAGTTATAAACACCTTTTCCATTGGTTCCGGCTATGATGTCGGTTCCGTTCAAAGCGAGGCTTAAAACCTGGGTAAACAAGGGCATACCCGTAATCATTGCTGACCAACCCGTCCCGTTTACCGGCATTGTATACACCCCGGAATATGTCCCTGCAATAATATTTGTACCACTGACAATAAATGAAGTAACATATGGCAATAACAGTCCCGAATTAAGTGGCAGCCAGTTGGCACCGTTGTTAGTTGTAACCTGTACACCCGATCCGAAGGTACCTGCATAGATTGTTGTGCCGGTTATTAAAAGGGACAGTACCTGGGTGTTGGGCAGCCCGATATTGGTCCAGCTGCTGCCATTGTCAGATGATACGAATACCCCGGCGTAGGTGCCGGCATAAATGCTTGTCCCGCTGATCACTATAGTATTTACCTGAAATCCTTTCCCGATTAAGCCGTTGTTTACTGCATTCCAGTTGCTTCCGTTATCCGTTGAGAGAAATATACCACCGCTTTTTGTGCCCGCAAAGATGTAATTTGTTGCCGGGTCGACAGCCAGGGCTTTTACATCCCCGCCATAGATTCCTTTGTTGGCGGTCTGCCACTGGGCAAACCCTGTACTTAACAAGAAGTTAAGAATAACCAGTAAGAGTATTTTTTTCATCACAGAAAGTAATTACGTCGTTTCTTATCAAGTTAGTCAATAGCGCCAGGTACAGGCTTATTTTAGGTTATTCCTGTTGAAGGCCTAATTGCAAAGATAGGTTTTTCTTCGGGATGATTGATGAATATTGGAGACAACAAATATAGTCTCAGGAAACTGCGCTTTGCTGAACTAGGTTCGAACGACTGTGATTGAGGCCAATCACCCGGGTTTCGGTTGATTACTTTCGCCGTAGATTTCTGCAACTAACAGTTTTAATGCTTCGTATTCGTCAGGTGATATTGCACCCGTTGTTTTCAGGTCTGTTAATTCCCTGAGCATCGATGATAAAAGATTGTCGGTCATGATTACCTCCCCATTTTATGCTACTTAGAAATTTCAAAGTAATACACGTTTTCATCCTCTCCGGATGATTGGCCGCAGTTAATTCTTTTTTTCCACGGAGCCTTGATAAAGATAGAAATATTTTTAAATGATTATATATCAAATAGATCCATTTAATAAAAAAGTTTAAACGTAGCATATTTCAGTATAAACGCATGGGATTACTTACTGAACGTCTGAATTTTAAGGATTAACATTTTAAGAGAAATGGGCATTCTGAGGAAAAAGTATCAAATATGAGGATGCAGAGCGTCAGAAATAGCTTACGGTCTATTACGAGTGTCGGGGATGCTTAATAAACAGAGAGACACATCTAAGATAATTAATCAGTACTCACTTGTCAACTCTCTCGCCCCTTCAGGGCTTAGGGTCTTGAGGGCAGCCTCACCCCCGGCTGGCGCCGGGGGTTATTCACCTTGGAATCCTTCGGATTCGGATATGTGTTCACCAAAGCACTCCGAAGGAGTGATATGTGAATAACCCCCGGCGTCAGCCGGGGGTAGGACACCCAGGTAACTTTAGCCCTGAAGGGGCGTGATTTTCAGAGGAAAAACGCTTCATCAATCTTAATCCCTGCTTCTTCTATCAATCTCCTGTATTCAATATCAAAGCTCTCTTTCAGGTGGTGCTGCTGCTGATTCCTGATATATTCTATAAGCACGTCAAGATCCCTGAACGAGCAGGTAAAACTTGCATAACCATCGGACCATCCTTCGAAATCCGGAAATAATTCTTCTTCTTTCATCCACCTCGAGGTAGAGGTTTTAATTTCCCTGGTAAAATCCGCCGGA
>CAIMVD010000211.1 GCA_903844815.1 uncultured Bacteroidota bacterium
CCTCAACAACCCTTTTCCTGATCTCCTCACTCTGCTCTCCGGGCTGAGAATCAGACAACTCCCTGAACGGCACCGGCACCACTTCCACATGGATGTCAATCCTGTCGAGCAAAGGCCCCGAAATCTTCGCCAAATACTTCTGCACCACCCCCGGCCCGCAGGTACACGCGATCTCCGGATGGTTGTAATAGCCGCATGGACATCCCTGCGTTGGCTTTCTGTGAATTGACTAAAACAAGCAAATTACCCCTTCCTGCCAGGTATCCAAAGGAGTTAAAAACCTTTGCCGACCATCTTCGCAAACGCAGATACGATTTAAAATTATCACAGCCTCAGGTGGCCAAAATAATAGGAGTTTCAATAGATACAATAACTTATTGGGAGAATGACCGCTCACAGCCAACATTAATGAATATGCCTAAAATAGTGAGTTTCCTTGGCTATTCACCCGTTATTATGGATGTAAAAACAATTGGAGATAAGATCAAAAATCTTCGAATTCAAAACGGTCTAAGTCAAAAAAAACTGGCAGAATTATTAGATGTTGACCCTTCAACATTGGCATCCTGGGAACAAAACAAGAGGAGTCCAGATATGAAGAAATTGATGATACTATTAAAACAATTATCCTGACTATTGCAAAAACACAACCTGGTTGCGTTGGATTAGCACTGTGCCCTCAAAAAGAACACAACTGGGTTGCGTTGAAAATTATCGGTCCAGAAATCCAAATCTTAAGTTCACAGGCCACCTTATTCACTGAATTGTTATTAAGATCCATTCTAAATTTCATGAAAGACAGTTTCTGTCCTCGAGCACTCATTACTTTGTTTCGGTTATCTGAGTAAGAAATTGGAATATAATGATATTTTATTTTTTATTTAGTCTAAATCACTAGTGTTGCGTCTTAGTTAAAACAATATCAATTGATTACCATTTTGTTCTTTGACATCCTGATAATTCTCGTTTGAAAAGATCTTAGTTAACGGTGTGCGGTCAAATGCTGAAACGCTTACCAATTGTAGGATTTCGTATAAAGAATGGGGTAAATTAAGTCGTTTCTTTGCGATAGCCACGATGACATATGTTGATATAGCAATCCAGATTTGAGTCTTCACTGCATTTTCACTGTGACCCCAAAATGTTTTAATTCTCAGGTGCTGCTTAATCCATTTGAAGAACAGCTCGACGTACCATCGATTTTTATACAACTCAGCAACTGTTAGAGCATTAAGTTTGAAGTTATTGGTTAGGTACAACAGTTTCTTCTCCGATTCTTTGTCATAATACTCTATTAATCTGAGGTTTGCAGGATAGTGCTTTGAACTGGAATAACCAGCCAAAGTCACATAATCATCTGAAAGTATTCCTTGTTCTTTTCTCGGTAACTTTGAAGCTATTGTATAGGCTCCCAAGTTGTTTTTTGCTCTGACAACGAAGAAGGCCCTTTCCTTATGAATTCTATACAGGCGTTTGAAGTCAATATAACCCTTATCCATCACGTAATAACTTCCCTTCTCTATTTCTATGGAATCCAGTGCATTAACATCATGTACATTGCCTTCAGTTATGATCATAAACTCAGGAATAGATGTTTTTAAATCCAATACTGTATGGAGTTTAACAGCTGCCTTTGTTGACCGAAAATTGGCCCACCAGAATACATTTAAACACAAATCAATAACAGTGGCATCAATAGCAAATACCCGTCCTTTCAGTTTAACATTTAATTGGCTATCAGATTTATATAACTCACGAGCTTGCTCAATCAGTTTCAATGCAAAGTCCTGAAAGATTCTCCAATCTCTGTTTTCATTGGCTCGAGTAAGGGTAGATTTATTGACAACCCTTCTTATTCCCAGACTGTAGAGTTTTGTCGAATGAAGTTTAAGGCATAAAAGCGTGTCACTAATACTCTCACGATGAGTTAGTTGACCAAAGGACATACAAAGAAACTGCTTCCAACAAGTAAATTCCTTTGACTTATAGTTCCCATTGTACCGTTTAACGCACCATTTAA
>CAIMVD010000212.1 GCA_903844815.1 uncultured Bacteroidota bacterium
GAAATCGTAAAAATTATTATTGCTGATGGTGTTACCACTATTTTCGGTACCGGTGCCGGTTCCTGATGAATACAGGGTACGTCTCGGTCTGTTACCTCCGGCATTGGTAATATCATTGTGATCGATCGTATTGTTATCGTTACCGGTAGTTCCTGTAGTGGTGCCAAATATCAGGATTCCCCCGCCTGATGCCGTTGATGACCCTTTAAGGGTACAATATTTTACGGTATTGGCAGATGCATCGTTAATAAACTGGATGGCAGAAGTGCCCTGGGTGGTTAAAGTGTTGGTGTTTGAGATGACAAGATCTTTGACGTCTCCGGTTGCATTCACTCTTCCGTCGATGGTTACGCCATCCGCCCCGTCCAGGTCAATGAGTGGTTTGTCTAGATTGCCGGTGATCGAAAGGCCGGTGACTGTAGGGTAAATAGTAACCGAAGCATAGTTGGATATACCCGTGCCGGTATACCCGCTCTGAAAGAGTCTGGCTGTTTCAGTTTCTGTTGTGCTTGCGTTTATTTTTACGCTGATTGTACCACCGTGTGTGCCTGCATTTATTGCATCGAAAGCAGCCTTTAAAGTTGTATAATCGGTAGGACCAACAGTGGCTTCCGTAGCAGTAACATTAATGTTTGGTGTTCCTCCACTCCCAAATACCTGCCAGGCAAGGTGCGGATAACCATCGTTTTTTGCAGCGTCTATTTTCCAAATAGGCTCGGCGGTCACAAAATCCCAACCGGTAAAGGTGCTTTGGGTTTGCATTTGGAGTGTGGTTTTGCCAACTATCCCTGTTCCACCGGCACTGGTAAGTTTCCCGGAAGTTTCAGTATTCCAGTAACACGAAGTATAGGTTGTTCCATCATATGCTAGTCCAAGAAATCCAAGTACCATGGCTGCCGTTCCAATAACCGCGCCGGTAGAATAACATTTTTCAATATTTGCTTCCTGGCTTGTCCCCATAAATCCACCAGCTTTTGAATTAGCCCCTGTGGCAGAAACCGTCCCTTTGGCATAACAATTGGTTCCCGACACTCTACTACACATTCCTATTAACCCACCTGCATAGCCGGAAGCTTTGTTATTAGTTGAAACATTTCCGGTTGCGTAACAGTTGCTTATAATTAACAATGGCGTTTCGGCAGCTCTAAGTATTATACCGGCAAGCCCCCCAAGAACACAATTATTTTCGCTACCTGAAACAATGGCGGAGGATGAGCAGTAGGTAATAAAAACATTATTTCCAGGAACATTTGATCCGTTACCAGTTTCCAAAACCTCTATATTACCGATTAATCCACCAACATAATCTTTACCTTCAACGCTGCCTGAACTATGGCAATTGGTTATTCTGATTGCAAGAATATCGTCATCAAAAGAACCAAAGCCAACCAATGCACCAACATCTCCATAGCTTGCGCTAATAATAGAGCAATTTTCAATTGTAAGGTCTTTTATTTCGCAACCTGACCTTATTTGACCAAATAAACCAAAGTATTCATGCGTGCCCGTAATCGTTAATCCGGTAATTTTTTTATTGTTGCCATCAAAAAAACCCATGAAATAGGTATTCAGATTATTTCCAATAGGAACCCATGGGTTAATAGTTGCTAAGCTGATGTCGTTCATCAGCTTAAAGTAAATCCCGGCGTACGTTTTCGCACCTGTTGCGGCATTTACATTGGTTGCCAGTGTCGCCAGTTCTGCGGCAGTTGTGATTTGATAGGGGGCTGCCAAAGTACCGGAACCGGTCCAATCAATAGCCATAACTCGTGCGCATCCTACGATAAGCAACAGTGCAAAAAGGGTAATTAGTTTTTTCATCGTGGTTTATGATTAATTGACATTTATATTCAGTAATTAATTTTCTTATTTAAGATCAATTCCTCCACTACCCCGGCGATTTTTCCAAAATCATCGGCTTTGGAAAAGAAATAATCGGCGCCGGCTTCAATAGACATCTGCCGGTTATAATCCGAGGAATGAAAAGTAAGGACGATTAATTTAACCGCCTTATTCTCTTTCCTGATCTCCCTTATAACTTCCAGTCCGTTTAAACCGGGCATCTTAATGTCGACGATAGCCAGATCGGGGTCGAGGGTTCGCAATGATTCAAGTGTTTCGATTCCGTTTTTACACGAGGCTACAATCTTCACCTGCTTATACGCACTCAGCAGTTCCTGTAATGTCTCAAGAATCAATTCTGAATCGTCAGCCAACAATACCTTCATCTGTTATTTAAATAACAGTAAAGATATTCTCATAAAACAAGGTGGCTTGTAAGAAATGGTTTAAAGATTTGTACGAAAGGGTTTAAAGATTTGTACGAAAGGGTTTAAAGATTTGTACGAAATGTCTTACAGGGGAAAGGAGAGCGTAGAGCGTAGAGCGTAGAGAGGAGAGTGCAGAGGCCAGGAAATGAATTACTCATACGTAAATCATTTTGACAAATACACGTAATGTTTACTTATAAGCAAAGTAATTTGTTTTTATTATAGCAGAGTTTCAGGCGTAGAAGATTGAGGCGTGAGTTTGGTTCAAGGTTCAACTTAGAATCGGGTCTCTGAATTACGTTTCTTTTCCAAAAGGAAACTTCTGATATTTTTGTGCTCAACTCCCAGAATGGTATTTCTGTACTTTTTGTCGGCTGTGATAACCATCTTGGGATAATTATCTTCAATCTCAAGGAGATTACCGAATTCACGTCTTACTGTTTCTTCACTATCAAGGATCAGTGCAACCTGAACATATATCTTCTCATTATTCTTTGTTGCTATAAAATCTGTTTCATGATCCTTCTTCCATCCTGTCTTTATATCAAACCCCCTGTAAAGCAACTCGTTATAAACAATATTCTCAAGAATTTTTGCTTTGTCGTCAGGCTTATAACCAATAATGGCATTTCGAATACCTATATCTTCAAAATAATATTTTTCACCTGTTTCAAAAATCCGCTTTCCCTGAATATCATACCGCAACACCCTGCTGACAAGAAATGCATCATTAAGATAACCTGTATAAGCCTGTACCTGATTATGAGGTATCATAACTTTCTGAGATTTAAGAAAATCACTTATGCTTTTTGAGGAGAAGAGAGATCCGGTGTTATCAGCTAAAAAACGGATAAGCTGTTCAAGAAAATGTGTATTGCGCAGATTGTGACGTGTTACAACATCACGATATATTATTGTATTGTAGATGTTTTTGAGATATTCAAATACGATTTCATCAGTCAGCCGGAGGTTAACCAGGAACGGAAGACCTCCATAAAGAAAATATTGCTCAAGATTCTCTTCCGTGTCCTTAAGGTTATGAAACTGCAGAAACTCCGAATAAGATAGACTGTAAACCCTGATTTCAACAGTCCTGCCGCCAAGAAACGTAGCAAACTCACCTGACAATAATTTTGCGTTACTACCGGTAATATAAATGTCATTTTTATTATCGAGCAACAATGATCGGATGGCTTTCTCAAATTCCGGGATTTCCTGAATTTCATCAATAAATATATAGCTTATACTTCCCTTAAGCGACTTACTTTTTATATGGTTAACCAAATCTGCAGCCGTTTTAATAAAATCGAACTGTATATCTTCATTGTTAATATAAATAATGTTTGCATCAGGATCTTCATTCAGAATCCTTTTAATCAGTTGGAACAGCATATAGCTTTTTCCTACCCTGCGCTGACCAGTAAATACTTTTATTACAGGCTTGAGTATAAATGGCTCAACCCGTGAAGTGTACACTTTACGTTCAATAATATTAGCAGGAAGAGAAAATTCGTTCATTTGTAAGTATATTTACAATATTGTGTAAATATATGAAATATTTAAATTATAACTTCAAAATTCAGTGCTGAGTGTTAAGCGGTGAGGTGTGAGGTGTGAGGGGAGAGGATTCAGTGGCGCAGGGCTCAGAGCTCAGGGCAGGGGGAGAGGGTCAGATTAATTTGTTTTCCATACAGTACCAGGTTAGCTCGATATTTTTGGTGAGTTGCATTTTCTCCATAATACGGCTTCTGTATGTGCCAACGGTCTTATTGGATATTGAAATTTCGTTACCTATTTCCAGAAGCGACTTGCCATTGGCAAGTCTGATCATGATATCGTATTCACGGTTTGACAGATTATCATGTTTTCGTGTCGGTTTATCTTTGTCGAGATTTTGCACAAGAATTTCTTCAAGTGAGGGAGATAAGTATTTTCTGCCTTCCGACACCCTTTGTACTGCTATAAGCAATTCTTCCATAGCAGTATCTTTTGTAATGTAACCCGAAGCTCCAAATAAAAGAGCCCTTACAGCAAATAATTCCTGGGGATGCATACTCAGCATCAGCACATTTGTTGATGGCCATTTTCCTTTAATCGCTTGCAGAACCTCCATGCCATTTATGTCTGAGAGTGAAATATCGAGTAAAACAATATCAAAGACCTCTCTTTTTAAAAATAGCAGTGCTTCATTACCATCGCCGGCCTCTTCAATTATAGTCACACCCTCAAGCTGTTGAAGTATTAACCTCAGTCCGTCGCGGACTATCTTATGATCATCACAAATGAGAATCTTCATAGTTTCTTACTGATTTAAAGGAATGATAATTTTTAATACAGTTCCGTAGCCTTCTTCGCCGTAAATATCAAAAGAGCCACCCAACGAAGCCGCTCTCTCCCTCATGCTGATAATACCAAATGAATTTTTTGATTCTTTCTGGGTTTCAGTGATCCCAATCCCGTTATCAGAAATCCGGAGAATAACAGATTCACTCGTTTTGCTCAGACTGATATAAACCTTCGTAGCCCCGGCGTGCCTTGAAATATTTGTAAGTGATTCCTGTATTATCCTGAAGATGCTGAGAGAATTTTCAACGGGTATTGTTATGCCGGTAAATATCCCCAGAACAATTTCAACATTATTTCTTTTCTCAAATTCTTTAGCGTACCATAATATTGCGGCCTCGAGACCAAGTTCATCCAGAATCTCGGGTCGCAGCCCGGTTGTAATTCTTTTAACTGCCTTAATTGCTTCACCGACCATGTCAGTAACTTTATTAATTTTCAAAACTGCTTCTTCGTCCGGAACTTTTTGTTTTATCAATCCAAGATGAATTTTAATTGCTGTAAGAGCCTGGCCCAGATCATCATGAAGATCACGTGAAATAGATATCCTTTCATCCTCTCTTGCTTTCTCAGTGTACTTGGCCAATTGACGCAGTTGCTCAACGGCCGTTTTTTCTTCCAAAACCCGCTTCCGTTCGGTAATATCGGAAGCAATACCATAATATCCGGCTACAGTATTTGTCTTATCAAAAAATGGAACCGCGCTGGAGGTATGCATAACCCATTCTCCGTTTAAGTGCTTTACGCGGTACTCAATGCCCTCCTGCCTCTGCCCGCTTTCGATAATTTTTTGCAGCCACACGAGGCACGCAGGCACATCATCGGGATGTACAAAGTTCAGGAACGATTTTCCGATGACCTCGCTCACCGGGTGGCCCAGCTGTTGGGTCCATACAGGGGAGACATAAGTAAACATACCATCTGAAGTAATAGAATATATAATATCGTGGCTGTGCTCGATCAGAAGGCGAAACATATCTTCATTGGCACGCATTTCCTTTGCATTCCGTATCAGCCTGTCAATAAAGAGACTGCCCGTAGGATCTTCAGTTTCCGGTACCATAACATTTTTATTCAGTTGAACTATGACTCGAATCGCTTTTCATAAAAGTAATCTTAAAAAAAGAGGGAAACTCCATTAAGATATAATTAGATTTCAGAATTGTAAAGATAAGCCTGGCTGGTTCAAGTGCAAGTGGATTTGATTTGAGAGGAAACATTAAAATCTGATAGTATATTTCACCTTTACGCGTGCCTCATAAACCTCCGGCCTGAAACGTTCCAGAGGATCGATCATTGGTGAATTGAAGACAAGGAATATTTCTTTCCCGGGCCTGATTATCCACTGAAACCTCGACTGCCATCCGATTTTTTCGGTCTGGTTCTCATACTGGGCAAAATTGTACCAGGAGAGATTCGGACTGAAAAGAAAGTTTAGGTTCAACCGATAGATTTGTGTTGTAAAACTGCCTTCCGGTAAACTAACCCATCTCCGTTCCGATTCCACTCCTGCGTACACGGGAACCGCTACTTTATATCCTGCCTGTACAAGCCAGTCCTTTCTGTTTCCGGAATAAAATGTGCCAAAGGCAAACTTTGTCGATGCCCAGAGCTTTCTCCTTTTTGCGGAAGAAAGCGTTATCGAATGTCTCCAGAAACTGTAATTGCCAGCCGGAATAACATAACTGCCGAAAATATTGTATTCATTTTCCAATGATTCATACAGGCGCTGGGATGACAATGAAATAATGTCGCCGCTCAGGAATATAATATCGGAGTAGTTGAGGTCGATCTGTGATGACTGCAAGGTTCCGCTGGTTAACCCTGAAATAAATAAGGTCTTTATCCCTGACTTTACCTGCATGACGGGAGAATTCTTCGGGCGGGGGCCCAGGATTGCCCCTCCGTAAATTTCGCGGACATCCCTTCGGGGAAGAAATCCAAGTCCGGGTGTGAAATTTTCTCCGATTTGGAGATAGCCGACCCTGAAATTCAGGAAGTCGTTCGGATAGTTTAGTTCTGTCCCGAATGAAACGTCATTTCCTTTCAGCCCTTCAGTGAAAGACTTCACTCCGTAAAGGTTATATGCAAGGTTTTTATTGCCTGCAATTTTTGAACTTGAAAGGTGAAGGTCAACTCCTGCAAGCGAATTATCCATTTCCGAAAATGCGTTTCCGTTTGTGCCTATAATGCCTATTGAAGATTGCTTCCCGAAATTACGGGTAATTCTGCCTACTGTATATCCCTGGTTATTGAGTTTGTTATCATCTTTTATATGCATAAGACCGATATTCCAGTTGCCTGCTTTTCCGGTGAACTTACCGCCGTATTTTATAGGAACAGGGTTGCCGTTGACATCGAGGCCGATCCTGCGTGAAAAGAAAGGCATCATCTGGGTTCCCATAGGATTATCGCTGTCGCCGTTTATTCCAAAGGTAAAATAGTTGGCGCCGTCGAGAAAGAAATCCCTTTTTTCGGGAAAGAAGAGGCTGAACCGGGTGAGGTTTATCTGTTTTTCATCGACTTCGGTCTGGGCAAAATCGGTGTTTATGGTGAGAGAAGCCTTTAGTGAAGGGGTGATATGGTAGAAGGCATCAAGCCCTCCGTCGAGAACAGGTTTCCTGTCTTCGTTTTGCTTCTTGCTGAATCCTCCTGTTAACCAGGGAGTGATGTCGAGGCCAATGCCCTGGGTAATCCCTTCAAGTCCTGTCAGCCTGCCTGCATCTGATAACTGGAATTTATTGGCATTAAGTGAGGTAGCAGGCCAGTATGATGCCTCTGATTTCCGTTTTATGTATCTTATAAGCTTGAGACCCCATGTGTCGTTACCCTTTTTGAAGCCTAACGTCTTGAAGGGAATTATGAGTTCTCCCTCCCAGCCGTTTGCTGTGATTTTTGCTTTGCCGTCCCAGAGGCCATCCCACGATTTGTTGAAGTCCTTGCCATTCTCATTGATGAGCGCATCTCCAATGCTTCCCCTGGGACCTATCTGAAACCAGTAGCCGCTTCTTCCATCGAGAAATGTGTCGAGAATTATCTGTACCCTGTCATCATCACCCAGACTGACATCGCGCGCCAGTTCTTTAGCCGTGATACCATCAGGATCATCAAAACACCTTATGCCGACATAAAGATTGTTCCGGTCATATAGAAAGAGAAATTCGGTTTTTTCCGAAACCGGTTCTCCTTCCTTTGGCTCCCTTTGAAACATCTGGTCAATTACCCGGGCGTTTTTCCAGGCATCATCATCAACCGAACCATCGATTAACGGAGCGGCTTCAGTGAAAACTGCCTTAACCGATGGCTGCGACAGGAGGTCACATGCATATATTAAAGTCAGAAATGAGATGAACAGGAGTCTTCGGATCATTGTGAGAGTTTGACATCCAAAGAAAAGGAAAAGAATGCATTTGCAATTGAATTATTTTTTATAAATTTATATAGGTCTCGCTAAATATTTAAAGTCATGGCAAATACCTAAACCCAGATAACCATTCAGGTGGTTTTCGCAGTCAAACACAGGGAGCGTGTCATAAAAAAAGATCACCGTCCGGATTTATATAAATACATCTTCCCGTTCTGAGCGGGCTGACGTAATAAGATATATTGAGAATCAGGAAGAACTTCACAAAAGGTGGTCATTTCGTGAGGAATACCTGAAAGTACTCGATGAGTTTGAAATTGAGTTTAGTGACCAGTACCTGTTTGATTTTTTTGATTATGTAAATTCATAGCCTGCTATACCGATATGTCAGCCCTATGGGCTTCGGATAGGGAGAATGATTTCGAATAGAGGATGTCAGGAATAAAAGCAAAAGAATTTGAATTGTATAACTTAGTAAGTGTTCATAGCTGTTCCCAAGTACCATTTTTCAAGATTTGGATAACCATCATTTACCGACGACGATATAGACCATACAATATTGAAATTCCACCCTGCTTGAGAATAAGTGCTTTCGGACTTCATGTAATTTGTGTTTTTTCCGGTTCCTGCCCCTCTGATGCTGCCCTGAGAGGCTGCTTCTATATCCCAGAACGAAGAGTTAACAGGGCTGCTATTATTATCGTTCAAGCCTAAAAAGCCGCCGACATTTTTCGAATTGGGAGGTGTTGATAGTATTCCTGCCGAATAGCATTTAGAAATAATGCTGTTTGAAAGTACTCCAGAAAATCCTCCGACATTAGCTGCAGTAAATGTGCTTATATAAATTGGCGACCTGGAATAGCAATGCGATATATTGGAGGTTCCGAAATCAGATGTGATATTGCCGCAAAACCCGCCTGCATCGGAGCACAGACCTGCTGATATCTTAATAGTTACTGAGGTAAATGATGAAATTATGTTGCAGTTCAATACATAACCTGCGAGTCCTCCAATATTTCTTAAAGAATCCGAATCGCTTCCAAAGGCATCGATTGTCCCGGAGGCATGACATTTGGAGATCTGTGATTCTGCAGCATATCCAGCCAGTGATCCGACTGAGCTGCAACTGCCGTAACCTGCTGTGATTTCCCCGTTACCGGAGCAATTATCTATTGTTCCCGATTTAATATATCCGGCCAGAATACCAACATTCCGGCTGCCTGTGATATTACAATCGTTCAGGTCAAGGTTTTTAATTGTTGCCCCGAGAGCATATCCAAACAGACCCGTTTCTGAAGAAACCGGCCTTTTGATAATAAGAGAGTAAATTACATATCCCTTTCCATCATATGCACCTTTGAAAGGATTTAAGGAGTTTCCAATAGGTGAGAAACCTGCCCCCTTATTCCATGTCCCCGTTTCCTGTGCATCTATATCGGAGGTTTGTATAAAGCAAATCCCTGCTTTCCATATAGAAGGATTTTCTGACAGCCACCGGAGATTGGCTAACGTGGATATTGCATATGGACTCGATGGGGTCCCGGAACCTGAAGGCCTTTCAGATTTCTGAGATGAAAGCGGGTAAACAGAGATGAAAATGGAAACTATCGAAAGTATAATTTTTTTCATATTATTGCCTCCTGTGTTCTATGTTTTTTATGTTTTTAACATTCGCAACACAAAATTGTTAATAACCATGTTAATAAAAAAATATTCTGACTGGATTATTGTGTCATTTTTCAGATTTGACACAACATTTTCAGTTTTCAGATGGATTCTTTACTGCTTTTGTATTCCGATCCGGTAAATTTCTGTGAAGCTGACTAAAAGAATTCCGTAATATATTGGCGTCAGCAACAGGAAGACGGTCAAAATCTAATTATTAAATCCGAAATCTTATTTTTACTTTGCAGCAGTTTTTGCATAAAAATTATTAGAATTACTCTTCACAATTAATCCTGCTTTGAAAAAGATATTAAATGTAAAAAAAGAATTTTCGGACCAGGCTCACAATTCAAACCCGCGAATATGCTTAAGATAATTGTCGACGATAAGATCCCTTTTCTGAAAGGAGTGCTTGAACCCTATGCCGATATGGTTTACGTGCCAGGAAAGCAGATAACCGCTGAACTGGCGAAAGATGCAGATGCATTATTGATACGTACGAGGACCAAATGTACGAAGGAGTTGCTGGAAGGATCAAAGGTCAGTTTTATTGGTACTGCAACAATTGGTTATGATCATATCGATACAGGCTACTGCGAAAAAAGCAAGGTAAAATGGACAAATGCTCCGGGCTGCAACTCCTGTTCGGTTCAGCAATATATTATTTCAGCCCTGCTGAAAATGGCATCCGAATCCGGTTTTAGTCTGACTGATAAAACTTTAGGAATTGTCGGGGTTGGTAATGTGGGATCGAAAGTTGAAAAGACAGCCCTGCTCCTTGGCATGAAGGTCCTTGTTTGCGACCCGCCAAGGGCAAGGAAGGAGGGAAGCGATAAATTTATTGGTTTTGATGCTATTTTACACCAGGCTGACATAATAACTGCTCATATACCTCTTTCTTTTGAAGGAGAGGACAAAACCTTTCATCTCTTCAATGATAAGACTCTGGGCATGATGAAGAAGGGGGCATGGTTTATTAATTCATCGAGGGGTGAAGTTGCAGATACTTCAGCCCTTAAGAAGGTACTTAATTCCGGAAGCCTTTCGGGAGCCCTTCTCGATGTCTGGGAGAATGAGCCTGATATCGATCATGAGCTGCTCGAAAGCGCATTTCTTGCTACTCCCCATATAGCGGGTTATTCAACCGATGGCAAGGCAAACGGAACTGCAATGGTTGTACATTCATTATCCGGTTTTTTTGATCTTCCTCTCAAGGGATGGTATCCGCCTGAAGTGCCTCTGCCTGAAGATACTTTGATTGAGATAGATGGAACAGCGAAAACGGACCAGGATATAATTAAAGAGGCTGTCTTTCATACATATAATATTTCGGATGATGATGGAAAGTTCAGGCTTTCTCCCGGTGATTTTGAGAAACAGAGAGGCGAATATCCGCTGAGAAGGGAATTCACATCATATACTGTAAATCTTAAGGGCGGAACAAAAAAAGTCAGAGAGATTCTGGAGGGAATGGGGTTCAGTGTCCTTAGTGTATAAGCATAAAATCTTTAAACACAAAGGATAATTAATGCTGGCGCCATCCGATAATTGATGCTGGCGCCAGCTGATAATTTATGTTGGCGCCATCCGATAATTGATGCTGGCGCGGATTTGCAATCCGTGCCCTAAAACATTGGCCCCGATTACAAATCGGCGCCAGCTGATAATTTATGTTGGCGCCATCCGATAATTTATGCTGGCGCCATCCGATAATTGATGCTGGCGCGGATTTGCAATCCGTGCCCTAAATCAATGGCCCCGATTACAAATCGGCGCCAGCTGACATGTCACGGATTACAAATCGGCGCCAGCCAGTGTAGAGTTACCAGCCACGTATTGTCTTTTTCCTATTATCTTGATTCAGCTTTCTCCGCTACTTTAACCTGCTCAAATTCTTTTACCTGGAAGACAAAAGCCTGTAACCGGGTGTCGAGAGAAACAGAATCCTGTCCGTCGTAGGCAATATTTATGAAAGGTATATTGTTGTGGTCCTTTCTGAATGTGTCGCTAACTGAAGCGATGAGAGTACCTGGCATACAGGTGAAAGGCAGGATCGCAGCAATTCCGGCTATTCCTTTTCGGGCAAGTGCTACCGAAGTACCAAGCGCTATTGGAGGGTCGCCATCGTAGAACTGGTCAACATAGCCGCTGCACATTGTAAGCATTTCGTGAAGCGTGACATCCTTCCGGTGATCGGTCATTTTCCTTATTCCGCGTAAAAGTGATTCTTCGATGATCTCCTGGCCAATACCCTGGATTTTTGACTTGATGATGCCCCTGGTATCGTTCTTCCATCTGCTGTCGCGGGTGAACCTGTGAGTGGAATATGTTATCCATTCGGCAATAGGCCCTACCAGTACTTCAACCCCGAGTTCCTCGAGCCTGTTGGCGATGTTTCCGTTGCAGGCGGAATTGTCGCGCATGAATATTTCGCCAATGATCGCAACAACGGGTTTCCTGTGCTCCTTGTCGACTTTTATTGAAAGAAAATCGTGGACGATTCCCGTAAGTACCCTGTGAAGACCGTCAGAACCGTTCTCAATACATTTTTCAAGCTTTAAAAGAGAACTATTATAAAGCTTTTCACATTCGCCCTTGCTGATCTCATAAGGTCGTGTTTCACGGTAGATCTTTCTCAGGAAATCCGAAACTACGAATCCCTTCCATGCATTAATCCTGAACCTCTGTCCGTGTTCACCAGCTATATCTTCATAAGAGGTGTCATTCGAGGGGGTTACAAGCTCTGCCTTGCTGAATCCGAGCCTGTCGAACAGGATGCGGTGGAACTGATTATACTGGCCAAACCTGCATGGACCGTTGTGATCGGGCATGAAGAAGCTCATCTTCGACGGATCGGCGCCCGGTTCCATCAGTTTTTTCAGAAAGCTCCCGGTAGTACAAATCATGGGGAAGCACTCTTTCGATGAGGTGTATTTTCTTCCGATTGCCAGATCTTCTTCTGTCTGTTTCGGAAGTACCTCAGAGGGAATTCCGCAGCTTCGGGCAGCAGCGGCAACCATGTAGGCTGCATCGTTCATATATGGAAAATAGAGTACTCTTTCCTTTTCAGGGGAAGCCTGACCTGGTCTTGGCCGGAATATTTCCGGCTCTTTCTTCTCATTTTTCTCAGAACCCTCAAGGCTGTCGAGGAAGGCCTCAATACGTGTTACCATTCCGGCATCGGCTGAATGTTCATCAACCTCCAGATGGAGGAAAGGCTTTCCCTTGAGTTCCTCTGAAACATAGTGCCAGATGAATGAATCAGGACCGCACCGGAAGTTGCTAAGGTAAACGGCATGAAGCCTGTCATTTGCAGCTACAAGCTGGGCAGCGGCCAGAATTTTCTGACCATTTGGCCAGTACATGTTCCTGTAACTGCCAAGAATGTTATATGGTGTCAGATCGAGCATGTCGATAGGAACGGGCATTACATTCTGGTTTATGAGCTTTTCAATTAAACCCAGGTTCAGATGCGGGTCCCCGCTGTTGTAGGGCCTTCCGAGAAGCACAACGGGTCTGCAGTTTTCAGGTATTGAATTCATAACTTCCTTCCCGAAGTCAACAAGTCTTTTCTCAAAAGAGGTTTGAATCGAGTCAGCCTTACGGATTGCATCACGGATTTTGTTTTTGCTGATTCCGAATTTAGCGCTGAAAAATTCAGACATTTCGCTGATAAGAGCTCGTTCGAAATACCTGAAATGAAGCGTCGGTATCAGTAACTTTGATTCATCAACTTTACCCTTCAAAGCCGATCTGACCATGAACGGATAGGTCTGGATCCAGGGGCAGTTGCAGTTGCTTGTATTATTGCCCTCCTTCTTCTTCCCGTTTACAATAAATGGAAGAAATATATAGTCAACTCCCTTTTCAATAAGGTTGGTTACATGGCCATGCATCAGTTCGACAGGCAAACAGGCCTCAGTGGTAATGGTCTCAATCGATTCTGTTACTAATGCCTTGTCTGATTCTTTTGAAATAACCACATCGAAACCCAGTTCTTCAAAAAAGTTTCTCCAGAACGGGAATTGCTGCCAGAAGACCATCAGAGCCCTTGGAATTCCGATTGTTTTTACAGAGTGTGTCTCCTTCTCCGTATAGCCTTCCATCAGCATCTCACATCTCTTTTTAAAGAGGTTTGGAATGTTATCAGGAGTTTTTTTGCGGTCGTCGGTCTCATACTTTTCGCACCGGCCTCCATAATAAAGCGATTTCTTTTCGCCGGTTATCCTGACACGTCTGATTTCACAGTGATTGGCACAGGCCTGGCATACGAACCGGCTTATGTCGTAGGTGACATTTCTTACTCCAAATCCCTTGAACCTTGTCTTCTGTCCGATTGCCATGGACCTTTTTGCCAGGATAGCAGCACCAATGGCTCCGGTTACGTCGAAATGGGGAGGTATGATAATCTTTTTTCCAACTACCTGTTCGAATGCAGCCACCACAGCCTTGTTGTTTGTGACTCCTCCCTGGAAGAAGATCTTGTCACCGATTTTCCTGTCGCCTACTACTTTCTGAAGGTAATTATACACGATTGAATAGGCCAATCCTCCGACAAGGTTTTCATTATGAGCTCCCTTCTGCATGAATGAGTTAAGGTCCGATTCCATAAAGACAGTGCATCTGTCGCCAAGCTTAACCGGGTTTTCGGCACTCAATGCCATTTTTCCAAACTCACCGACAATATTAATGTTAAGTTTTTCTGCCTGTTCTTCCAGGAAAGATCCGGTACCTGCCGCACAAACCTTATTCATCTCGAAGTCGACGACAACCCCGTTTTCGATGCTTATATATTTTGAATCCTGACCGCCGATCTCAAATATTGTGTCAACGGTTGGATCATAGTCGATAGCTGCAGTTGCCTGGGCAGTGATTTCATTTCTGATGGCATCGGCCCCGATAAAATCGCCGGTAAGGTATCTTCCCGATCCCGTTGTGCCGGCACCGATAACTTCTACGTCGTTTCCGACTTCGTCATATATCTCAGTCATCCCTCTCTGAATGGCCTCAAGAGGTTTTCCGGCAGTTGGAAGATATCTTCGGGCGACGACCCTGTGCTGTTCATCGATGAGTACTACATTAGTGCTTAAAGATCCTATGTCGAGACCCAGATAAACAGGAAGTTTCTTCCCTCCGTTCTTTGGGGAGAAAACATCTTTTTTATACTCGGCCGCAGATTCCTTAAGTTTTGACAGACTGGCAAAATCGGCAGAAGTTGACAAGAGGTAGTCGTCGAGTCTTGACAGGCCATGAAAGTGATTCATTTCCATGTTGTTGAGACGGGCGTAGTACACAGCGCCGATGGCACCCATTGAAGCATGGTGCGGAGATATTATCAGTTCACTATCTGACAGGGAGAGCACTTCTTTAAAGGCCCTTACCATTCCAATGTTTGCTGCCACTCCACCGGAAAAGATTACCGGTTTTTTAATCTCTTTGCTTCGGGCAACATTGCTTCGGAAATTACGGGCCAATGCAAAACACAATCCTGCAACAATATCGTGAAGAGGAGTTGCTATCTGCTGGTGGTGAATCATGTCGCTTTTGGCAAATACGCTGCACCTGCCCGCGATCCTTGGAGGGTCGACAGATTTTAACGACATTTCCCCAAATTCTTTTTCAATGGAGACACCTATACGACGGGCCTGCTGATCGAGAAACGACCCGGTGCCTGCAGCACAGATACTGTTCATTTCAAAATCAACAAGCCTTGAATGGCCGTTCTCGGGGTCCTTTTCAAGGATGATCAGTTTCGAGTCTTCACCTCCGATTTCTATTACAGTCCGGGCTTCAGGATAGAGGAACCCTGTTGACGTGGCCTGTGCAATTATCTCATTTATAAACACTCCGCCAATAAGATCTGTTGCCAGTTTTCCTCCTGCACCGGTAATGGCAATGCCTTTCAATGTATCAGGGGGGTATTTTTCCAGAATTTTGGAAAACCTATCCTTAAGAACATTAAAAGGTCTGCCGTGCAGGAAATCATAGAAATCTTCTATGATATTATCGTCAGTGTCAATGATTACGCTGTTCAGCGAAACGGAACCGATATCAAAACCTACATAAACACCTTTTTCTAACCGAGAATTAGCGGGTTGTATAGAGTTCATAGCAAAATAGTTAAAGTTGTTAAGACAACCTGAATTTCACATGGGTATTGCAATACAACCAAAATTACTAAAAATTTAGATACTTTTCAATCTGAAATGATTTAGTTTTATGATATTTATCACCCTGACTAAACCCATTCTTCCTGCACTACTTCTCCGTTTATTCCTGCGATTATCTTTTTCACCGGGACTTTCCTTGAAGCTTTTGCCAGGGCCGCTTTAACCATCATCAGGAGTCCTCCGCAGCAGGGAACTTCCATCATCATCACAGTAATTGTGTTGACTTTTGCAATGTCGATCATTGCTGTAAGCTTTTCAATATAGGTATCAGTTCCCTGGTCGAGTTTTGGACATGCGATAGCCAGCGACTTTCCTTTAAGGTGATTATTGTGGAATCCACCCATCGAAAATGCTACACAATCAGCAGCCAGCAGCAGGTCGGCTCCTCTGAAGTAGGGTGCATTGGGGTTTACCAGGTGCATCTGGACAGGCCATTGTCTAAGTTCAGAAGGCTGGTTTGAATCAACAGCGTTTTCGTTTTTCGTTTCAGGTTTTCCGATAACCATTGTCCTTGACCCGGGACAGCCACCTCCCTCATTTGATTGGTGAATATGACTGGCCATTACTGCCCCGGCAACGGCGGCTGCCTTTCCATGGTTATGAACCACGCTGGTCACCTCGTCCAGGTTGAAATTCAATTCCTCCCTGTGGCTTTTAAGATACATTACTCCCTCCTGAAGAAATCCTGTCTCACCATGGTCTTTCAGATGCTTAAGGTGGGCAATAATTGTGTTCTTGCCTTTGTCCTTCATCTGTTCCATCACCTTTGTTTCGTTATATGGTTCTGCCTCCCGTGTTTCGATGGTTATTGCTCCCTCAGGACAGTGACCGATACAGGCTCCGAGGCCATCGCACATCAATTCGCTTACAAGCCTTACCTTTCCGTCAATAACCTGCAGGGCACCTTCATGGCAATTCGGAACGCAGACTCCGCAACCATTACATAATTCTTCGTCGATTTTTAATATATCTCTTTTCATTTTTTCAGTTTTTGGTTTTTTACTGATGCAAAGTTGGAGAAACATTCAGTTTGAAATTGTAACATATGTTACAAATAGGTTTTTTTCTTGCAATTTCTTTTTAAACGCAGAGGACGCAGAGCAAAGGCATAGGGCGCAATCCCGAGTAGTCGGGACCGCGCCCTATGCAAAAACTCTGCGTCCTGCGGTTAATGGATTTAACCTGGAAAAGCTACAAGCTTATTTCAGAGATAAGGATGAATCGTTAGCCATATTTGTCAAACCAACATAGATCATTTTTGCAACATCTTCCATGATGTCGATTGTTACTGCATCAGGATCATCGCCGGGAAGGTGGTAATATACTTTCTTATAACCGCCAGTCGTACCCATTGCCATAGTCCTGTAGCCAGCCATACTGAAAACTACTCCGTCGGTCCTCGGCCTTCCGTAATATTCCCCCTGTGCGGGAGCTGACGTACTCATGGGACGGTGGATATATTTGGAATTAGCGTTTTCAAAATAGGAGAGAAGCTCTTTGTATGTGCTTCCTGCACTTACGGCCAGGCCTGTCCCGTTTCCTACCATGTCGAGATTAATATAAGCAATAGTTTTTTCCATTGGGAAGACTGGTTTGGCAACATAAACCTTACTGCCGATCAGCCCGACTTCCTCACCTCCGAGCAGAATAAACATTACTGATCTCTTCAGTTGAATGCCTGATTGTGCCATTGCTTTTGCAGCACCCATTATATCGACGCAGCCGCTTGCATTGTCGAGAGCTCCGTTAACAACTGAAGTGCCCACTTTTCCTACAGCATCAAAATGTCCTCCGATTATTATAACTTCATTTTTAAGTACAGGGTCGGTTCCTTCGATCATGCCTGCCACTGAACATGCTTTTCCTTCAGGGTGACGGGTAGTATTGGCTTTTATTGTAAAACTTTTTCCTGTATTGAACGATGCCGGCTTCATAGTCTTAATAATCTTCTCTGTAACTTCCTTGTTGGTAGTCTTTAGTCCTGAGAATATATCTGTAAGAGCCTGTGGCCCTATTCCGCAGACGATAATGGAGGGGTCGTAGGTAATATTCGGATTCGCAAGGTTTCCATCGATATAGATCATTCCGGCTGCACCATGCTTAACCGCATTCTGCACTTTGAACTGATGATAACAATATCCCACCCACTTTTTATATTCAGGATTTCTCGTATCAGTATAAGGAACATCTCTGTTCATTATAACAATTTTTCCTTTTACGTCGATTCCCTTGTAATCATCATAATTAAGCTCAGGAGCAGTTACTCCGTATCCTGCAAATACTACTTCTGAAGTAATCTCGCCATTGCCTGAGTTCATTCCGGGATAGTACTCATCAGGAAATGTATAGTTCTTTTTAATTACAGAGCCCTCGCCTGCAGGTATATTCATCGTAAGGCTGCCGATATCATTAACAGTTGTATATGGAAAATCAAACCATTGAAAGTAAGTTCCGTTATCGCCGGCAGGCTTAACTCCCCATTCCTTGAATTTCCCTGCAGCCCATTCGGTTGCCGCAAGATACTCGGGAGTACCTGTCAGTCTTCCGCTGAATTCAGGAGTGCAGAGTTTTTCAACCCAGGTCATCATCTCTTCACTATGGATAGAATGGAATTGTTTAAGTAATTTTGATTCGAAATCATCCTGGGAATTTGCAGCCCTGATGGATGAAATGCAAAGGATAACAAAAAGGAACAGATATTTTTTCATTTTATTGATTTTTAAGGAAACCAAAAATAGCTTAAAATGTGATTGGTTGGATTCCGGAGTATAAATATTAACTATTTTTAATTTAACAAATGGACTATTCAGTTATCTCAAATTCGCCTCTTTTCAGAGGACTTTCTCCCGGTGAAACCGAAGACATCCTCACAGAAATTCCGTTCAGGATCAGGAAATTTCAGGAAGGCTCCCTAATCGCCCAAAGTGGCGAAACGGTAAGCTCCC
>CAIMVD010000213.1 GCA_903844815.1 uncultured Bacteroidota bacterium
ATAATAGGAACCGGGCATAAAACATCTGGGTTCCTGCGAAATCGATACCAGTTGTGACGTATCGCCTTCCTGGTCATCAACTGATACGACCTGCAGACGTGAAGCATCTATTATTTTGCCCGAAACGTTATAGAATTCAATATAATCAGGATCACCTGGAAGAGGATTGAACAACAATTCATTAAACATGACATCCCCTGAAACTGCGGGTTCCGCCAGTCCAAATTCAAAATTATTTTTCGCCATGCTGTTGCCTGCAAAATCTTTTATTAGCTCTGTAAAAGAAACTTTATAAGATTTTTGTCGTACCAGTATTTCCGGCGATCTTATAGTAACCCGTCTGAAAAGCGGATCGGATGGATAAACAGATGAGATGGCTTTCCCATCAACCCTGAGGTTATTAAGCAGAGAGGAAAGATCAATTACCGGTTCGGAAAATGTTAAAAGGATATTCAGGCTGTCGGAAGGAAAAACGTTTGAAATACCATAAAACTCAGTGTCGGCATTCTTCCCTTCATTTGAATTTACCGACCCTGGTGTGCCTCCGCTCCTTGACTTTGACGCCTTCCAGTTTCCCTCATAATAAAATGGATAATCAGTATCAGTCATCTCGAGCGACCATCCCCCATCCGACTTTAATTCATTTCCGTACCAGCCCGAAGAATATTCAACGCCATGAATGAAATTATCAAGGCTGTCAGAAAGGCATAATATGTTTCCTCCGTCGGTGAGTACAGGAAATGATTTTATTCCAGCCACCTTTCCGTAGTCCGAAAATAACGAGGTATCATAAATTGAACAAACTATCAGATATCCTGCAGAATCAATTGTGACTTCCGGGAAAAAAGCGCTCTGGTCCCTGGCTGAGAGTCTCCAGCGGAAAAGGTTTAAGGGAAAATCCGTACGGTTTTTAATCTCAAGATATTCCTTCCCGGGAAGTGATACCGCGGGAAAAGGGTCAGCCATGATTTCTGTTATGACAACGTCGCCCGGCTCAGCCCAGACAGGAGTAAAATCCACATTTGTAAGGGAAGAACAGTTTCCCGGAATATCGCAAAGGGAATTGACAGCCAGATGCAAAGTTTTTTTATTAACGAATTCATCCCTGAATTCAATCTGAAAGCAAAGATCGTTCTGCATTTTAACTGAAACTGGAACGTTGCCATCGCCAGTCAGTGAGAAATTAAGAGGCATTCTGAATGCATCCGAAGGCTTCTCGTTAAGTATGAGATCTATCGTGTTTTTACCTGAAACCCTGCATCCAATAATTTTTGGAGGAGTGGAATCTTCATGAAAGACCCCGTTTATTGCTAGATCGTCAAACCAGAGAAGCCTGTCACGGGTTGATGAATAGGAATAGCGGATACCGAACCAGGAAGGACTGAATAGCTCCTGATCCTTTCCCGTTCCCCCGCCTATGATTTCCCCTGAAACCCTGCTGACCTCAACATTCCACAAGCCGGCAGGGGTCCTTTCGACAAGGATCCTGGCAGGTGCTGTATTGCCTGGTTCTGCCTGCCAGTTCACCCCCGTGCTGACCACAGTACTGATAATTCCCCCCTTCAGCTTTGAGAGCCTCAGCGTATCATCTGAGCCGTTAAGGTTAACTCCGACTGCAAATCCGTTTATATCATCATCTTTCGAAATTACCGAGGGGCCCGCATCGGACATCAGGAATACAATCCATTTGTTTAAAGATGAAGGATCATACCCATGTTTAATTAAAAATGTCCACCTTGCATTTCCTTCAGCAGGATAGAACCCTTTTAGCGGCAAACCAATGCAATCGGTTCCGGCATCGGGGTTGTCAAAGACATGATGAAGCGAAAAGCGTCCCGCGAGGCTTCCTGTACTGTCTGCTTTCCATCGGCGTTCAGTACTTTGAAACCATGAATTAATGCTGTCCTTTTCGAAATTTTGCACAATTTGTCCAAACACCGGACAAGGCATTAACATCAGCAGCAAAATAACTTTTTTCATGCAGCGCGACAAAATGATAAAAAAAAGCTAATTTTGACCGTTTTTTGCTAAAGTAAATTTACCAAACAGGAATTTAATTTCCAAATAATTATCTAAAACACATAAGATGAAAACAGCTGTTGTAGGAGCCACAGGAATGGTAGGTCAGACAATGATAAGGGTACTTGAAGAAAGAAATTTTCCGGTAACGGAATTATTACCTGCCGCTTCTGAAAAATCGGTTGGCAAGGAGATTATGTTCAGAGGTAAAGCTGTAAAGGTTGTAAGCGTAAAGGAAGCTGTTGAAGCCAGACCCGACTTTGCTATCTTTTCTGCCGGAGCTTCTATATCTAAGGACTGGGCACCCGAATTTGCCAAAAACGGCACTGTGGTTATCGACAACTCGTCATACTGGAGGATGTTTGAGAATGTTCCGCTTATCGTTCCCGAAATCAACTGTCATGTCATTAAAAAGGGCGACAGGATCATTGCCAATCCGAATTGCTCAACAATCCAGATGGTTATGGCGCTGGCGCCCCTGCACAGAAAATATAAAATCAAACGACTCGTTATAGCTACCTACCAGTCGGTTACCGGCACAGGTGTTAAGGCTGTTGCCCAGATGGAAAATGAGAGAGCCGGTGTTAAGGGAGAAATGGTCTATGCCCATCCCATCGACAAGAACTGCTTCCCTCACGGAGGTTCATTCCAGCCCGACGGATATACTACTGAAGAACAGAAGCTGATTGATGAGACCCGCAAAATTCTTGAGGATCAGACAATTCAGATTACGGCCACTGTTGTCAGAATCCCGGTTGTCGGCGGGCATTCTGAAGCTGTGAATATAGAGTTCGGGAATGAATTCGACCTTGACGAAGCAAGGGATCTTATCAGCAGTTTCCCCGGAGTAGTTGTATATGACAATCCCGCTAAGAACGAGTACCCTATGCCGCTTATGGCTCATAATAAGGATGATGTCTTTGTTGGCAGGATAAGGCGCGATTTCTCAAGGGAGAAATGCCTCAACCTTTGGGTAGTATCGGACAATATAAGAAAAGGAGCAGCAACAAATGCAGTTCAGATTGCCGAGTATATGGCGGCAAACAGGCTATACCAGCATTAATGGATTGCGGATTGCGGATTAAAGATTGCGGATTGCGGATTGGAGATTGCGGATTAAAGATTGCGGATTGGAGATTGCGGTTTGCGGATTGGCGATTGCGGATTTATAGAATTTAATCTGAAATCATAAATCACAAATCTGAAATCTGAAATCTGAAATCAAAAAGGCCCCGGTCGATCTTAAGGTCATCTTAAAATCTCGGGGCCAGATTAATCCCGGGAAGGAAGAAGGGGTAGATCTCCTCCGGAAAATAATTCTTTTTCTACAACTATCGTTTCCTAACCTAACAAACGAAACAAACACCAATCAAATGATGAATTAAAAATCGTTAAAAAAAACATCCATCCGACATACAAAGTGCGAACGCATGAATTTTTAGGCTGAACGCCCGTAATTTTTAAATTAACGCATGGGTTTGGCAGGATCAAAAAATGAATTCTACCCTCGTTCCGCAGGGTAAATCACCATGAAAATTGTCGGAAACCGTCACTTTTACTCCGAACAGAGCGGCACGCTGCTGAATTAAGGTCGATCCTTTTGATGAATGTGATGTGATTTGTGAACTATATATCATTCGCGATTTAGTCCTTCCGATGCCGTTATCCTCAACAACGCACAAAAGCCTTCCGGTATTGGCTAAACCCGAGAACCTTATTTTGATCAGACCCTGTGAATCCATGTGTCGGATCCCATGCAGAATCGCATTTTCAACTACGGGCTGGATAAGCAAAGGCGGTAGGGAGAAAAATTCCGTATCCAGATTATCTTCAATCTCAATAATGTAATCAAGATTAGTGATTCTTCGTTTTTCAAGTTCAACATAAGTTTTAAGAAAGCTTATTTCTTCAGCAAGTGAAATCTTTTCCATTGTGGAGAAATCGAGCGTCTTCCTGATCAGAGCGGCAAAATCAGACATGTACTGAAGTGCGGAAACAATATCCTTATTAAGAATGTACTTTTGTATGGAGTTGAAGGCATTGAAGATAAAATGCGGATTCATCTGGGCTTTCAAGGCATCAAGCTTCAATGAGATCAGCTTTTGGTTTATCTCCGACTCCTTCTTTATGTTGTCTATCCTGAACCTTATGAACATCCATACTGCAATGACTGCTGCAATGAGGAGTAAAGAATAGAACCACCATGTTTTCCACCAGGGGGGCATGATCCTGAAAGGATATTCATATTCATATACCTTTGCAGGTGCCGATGAAAGTCTGCCTTTTATTTTAAGTATGTATCTTCCCGATCCCAATCCGGTAAAAACCGCCTTGTTTTCATGGGAATATTCTGTCCAAAGCTCCTGAGCCCCAACCAGCTTGTATGAGTATTGAGTCTTTGAAGGCTCGGCATACTGGAGAAGGTGAAAATAAAATGAAAGAGAATTATTACTAAATGGCAGAACAAATCCTTTTTCAGGAATATCAGTCCAGTTACCTTTTACTGCCTGATCTTTCCACTCATAACTCCTGAAGTTAACCTCCACCCTGTCTAACAGAAACCTGGATGAATCGCCTATGCTTTTTATAATCTGGTCGGGATTGAACTTTATCAGGTTGTCGGGAGAGATTGCAGCTATACTACCGTCATTCATGAGTATGGCCTTGAAGGTCTTTTTATCAGAATAGCCATTCTCGTCATTAAAGAAGGAAGGCTCCTTTTTCCCGTTATCATAGAACTGATTCAGATCAACCATATTCATCCCGCGGTTAGTGGCAAACCACAGACGGTTTGAATTATCAGTTAAAACCCATCTGATGTCTGATCCTGTAATCCCGTCGGCAGGCAGAATTGAGCCTTTTACAAGAGCAGAATCACCGCGGAGATCCAGGATGTAGATTATTCCCGAACTTGTGCCTGCAATTACATTATTGCGTTTATCGACAGTCAGGGCCGTAAATGAAAGATCAATTTTTCCTGAAAGATTATCGAATCTTTTCAGCTTACCATCTTCAAATCTGAAGACGCCATCGGAATTATTATAGATCCAATATGTGTCTCTATCTCTGAAATAGTAACATAATGATGAATAAGATATGTTTCTTCTGACAAGCCATGCTGATGACCCGAAAGGGCCGGATCTGACTAGTTGATAAGACCCAAGCCAGTAAAAATCCTTGTTGTTATCAATCAGATACATTGCTTCCCTTACGATGTACTCCAGGAAGTATTCAACTGAACCGTTTTGTTTTAAATGGAAGATCCCGAGATTTGTTCCGACAACCACTTCACCAGGGGACCATTCAATTAACCTGTAAAAGCCATCCCATTTTTCTGATAGTAATTTATTGAATCCCCCCGGGTTAAATTCCGATTTGTCAGGTAATATTATGCCATTCTTAAGGTATGGATTATCAAACCTGTAGTTACCTCTTTCCTTAAGCTCTTTATATTTCAGGAAACTACCCTCGGGGTCAATCTTGTATGAATAGCGTTCCCTGATATATTCTGCATATTTCAATTTCACGGATTCGGGTGAAAATACAGATTCACTAATCCCCTTTTTTATAACACCGTCACTTAATGAAATCCACAGGTTGCCGGAAGAATCACCAGTGATATCCTTTATTACGGATTTACCCTTAATAATCTCGTCAGCGGGGGAATATTCCACTCCGGAAAGAGGTACGAGGAAAATACCCTTATCAAGCGTTCCAATCCATAGCAGATTTTCATTTTCATCATAATATAAACACCAGCATTGCAGGGATGGAACGCCAAGTCTCTTGCTGAAATATTCAGTATTATGATCCTTGTACCTGTAAATACCCCCTATTCCCTTAATATTATTATTCTCGGAATCGCTCCACGATGCAATCCAGATATTCCCCGTTTTATCCTCTGCCATAGAGAATATTTGTGCCATGTCTCCCAAAAACTTTACTGAACCAGCCGAGAATATTTTAATACCATCCCCTCCATTTGCAAAGATTGTATCATTGCCCGACGTAATGAAAGCCTTTGTACAATATGGAAATCCCTGATGAAAACGGTGGTTGTCAGGCAGATATTCAAAGGTTCCTTTGTAAGGACTGAAACTGATGAATTTCTCATTATCATGATATGTCAAAAGATAAACCGTGCTGTCCATATCAATAAAATCAGTGACCTGAAGCAGGTTTCTCAGTTTTACGACAGAGGTATCGATGAATGAAAGGAAGACATCATTTTTTAAATATGAAAAGCCACAAACTGTTCCGATAAGCAAGCCCTTGCTCTTTTTTGACCAGGCTATTTTACGGACATTATTATTGACAAGCCCATCGGTTGTTGAATAATTCCTGAATGTTTTTCCGTCGAACTTCGAAATCCCGGTGCCGTAACAGGCAAACCAAAGATCACCGGCATCGTCTTCGGTGATTGACCAGATATTGTTTCCGGGAAGCCCGTCGAAAATGGTATACGTCTTAAAGCTGTCACCATCGTAGCGACACAATCCTGCCTCAGTGCCAATCCATACAATGCCTCTCGAATCTTTAAAAATATCCAGTACAACATTCGACGGGAGACCGTTTTCAACCGAAATATTTCTGCTGTAAATATTTTGTGAACCTGCCTCAGCAGGTATAATATATAATGATAGTAGTAGTAGAAATGATCCCGCGATCTTGTTTTGAAAAAAACCCATTGGTTCATCTTGCTTTCATGGCGCCTATCAGCTCCTCTGCTCTCCTGTATGCTACCTCAATTGTTTTATTGTTATCAAGGACAAGAACCCCTCTTTTCCTGTCGTACGACGTTACATAATTCAGGTTAACAAGAAATGATTTATGAGCCCTGAAGAAAACATCAAGAGGAAGCGTATCTTCCAGGTTCTTCAGGGAACTCGAAATAGTATATGATTTATTTTCGGCAGTATAGATCATGGAGTAATTATGTTCCGCCTGACAATAAACAATTGTATTAAGCCTAAGTATGTTATACCCTGTTTTAGAAGGAAGAATTATTTTCCTGTTAATCTCCAGATCATTATTAAGGTTATTGAAATAGGTAGATATTTTTATTTCGGGGTTGCTGAAAGAACGTTTTCTGAACCGTTCCAGGGCTTCACCAAGCTCCCTGTAATCAACGGGTTTAAGAAGATAATCGAGGGCTGCATACCTGAATGCTTTCAGGGCATATTGCTGGAAGGCGGTTATGAAAATCACCTCAAAATTTTGCCCTTCCCTGAAATATTCAAAAAGCTGAAGCCCGTTTTCCTTGGGCATTTCAATATCGAGGAAAACCAGATCGGGCTTGTTTGAAATAATGGAACTGACTGCCTCCTTTACCGAAGGAACCGATGCAAGTATCTCAACATCATCGTTATAAAACTGCTCGATCAGAAGGCGAAGCGAATCCCGGGCATCTTTCTCATCGTCGACAATTATTGTACGGATCTTCATCGCAAAGGCTTTAATAGTCTGGTTATTTTACTGAGAACCCCATTTGAAAGGTGCAATTACGCTAAAATAAATTTAACCACAAAAGAAGAGCCCCGTACTTTCTATAAATGATGCTCTTATTTCCTTATATACACAGTTTTAATATTTACAAACTCCCTGATTCCCTGTACCGACAACTCCCTCCCGAAGCCCGACTGTTTAGTTCCTCCGAACGGAAGCCTCGGGTCGGACTTAACAAGTTCGTTAATAAATACAGCACCGTCAGGGAATTCGGGGATTAATCTTTTTGCCTTTTCAATATCCCTAGTAAAAAGTGTTGCCCCCAAACCAAACTTTGTATTATTAGCCAGAGATATGGCCTCATCAATATCCTGTGCAACGATGACCGGAGCAACCGGACCGAAAACTTCTTCATCAAAGACCGGCATGCCAGGTCTTACTTCAGTCATCATTACAGGAGGGAAAAAAGCTCCATCGCGACTGCCTCCGACTATCACCTTCGCTCCCATCTCAACCGACAGCAAAACCTGCTTTTCAACCTCTTCGGCCTGCCTTATACTTGAAAGGGGACCCATTTCGGTAATCTCATCCATAGGATTACCAGTCCGGATTGTTTTAATCTTTTCGGCAAAGAGCTCAATAAACCTTTTGCTGATATCCTGATGAACAATAAACCGCTTAGCTGCTATACAGCTCTGTCCTCCGTTCATCATTCGCGCCCTGACCCCGGTTGCGACAGCAAGTTCCACATCAGCATCCTCAAGAACCACGAAGGCGTTGCTGCCTCCAAGCTCCAGCAGCACTTTCTTTGTTTTATTACCTGCAAGGGCCGCAACCTTCTGCCCTGCATGGGAACTTCCTGTGAGCGAAACAGCCTTTATTATGTCATTTTCAATTATCTCCTTTACCCGTTCCGACCCGATAACCAGGTTACTGAATAATCCTTCAGGAAAGCCTGCTTCGGTGAAGATCCTCTCTATATTCCGGGCACAAATCTGAACGTTCGACGAATGCTTTAAGAGTACTGCATTACCTGCCATTAAAGCAGGAACTGCAAACCTGAATACCTGCCAGAAGGGGAAGTTCCAGGGCATGATGCCCAAAATAGTACCGAGAGGCTCATAAAAAACATAGCTTTCATCTGCATCAGATACAACAGTCTCAGCTTTCAGGAACTTTTCACCGTTCTCAGCATAATAATCGCACACCCAGGCGCACTTTTTAACCTCAGCTACTGATTCAGTAATGGGCTTTCCCATCTCCATCGTAATGGGACGTGCAAATTCACCGGCATTTTCAAGAAGGAGGCTTGATACCTTTTTTAAAAGTGAGCTCCTGTATTCGAATTTGGTCCTTTTCCACTCTTCAAATGCCTTAGATGACTCCTGAATAAGAACATCAATTTTCCCGGTTGAATATTCCGCAAATTCTTCAAGAACCTCACCTGAGAAGGGGTTTAAACTTCTTAGTACCATTTTTACAGTATTTAAATTGAACACCCTAAATTAAGAAAAAGAAGTAACTTTCTATTTAAACACAAAGGTCTCGAAGGATTTAGACAAGGGCACAAAGGGTGAAGGAACCAGTTTCACTCCCCAGCTTCACTGGTTTCGTACAGGAAGCTGTTGTAAGGATATCGGATTACATGGATTTTCCTCACCTCTTCATAAAGCAGCCGGCGAAGTTCTTCAACATTATCCTTTTGTTTTGCCGAGATAAAAACAGTTGTATAGTTCTTATCATTACCCATCCAGCTCTTCTTCAGGTCGGCAAGTGAATAGTTTTCCTTTTCGACGGGTGTGAGGTCATCCTCATCCTTCACTATATATGAAAATGCATCTATCTTATTAAATACAATAAGGGTTGGCTTATTTTGTGAATCAAGATCTTTGAGTGTCTCGTTCACGATTTTTATCTGCTCCTCGAAACCGGGATGCGAGATATCCACAATATGAACAAGGAGGTCTGATTCGCGAACCTCATCGAGGGTCGATTTAAATGATTCCACGAGATCGTGGGGCAGTTTCCTGATGAACCCTACAGTGTCGGAGAGCAGGAAAGGCAGGTTTCCTATCACCATCTTGCGGACAGTAGTATCGAGGGTTGCAAACAGTTTGTTTTCAGCGAAGACATCCGACTTGCTCAGAAGGTTCATGATTGTTGACTTGCCCACATTAGTGTACCCAACCAGAGCCACCCTTACCATTTTCCCGCGGTTTTTACGCTGGGTGGCCATCTGGGTGTCGATCTTCTTCAGTTGCAGCTTCAGTAGGGAGATCCTATCACGGATTATCCTGCGGTCGGTCTCGATCTCGGTTTCACCCGGTCCTCTCAGTCCTATTCCTCCTCTTTGCCTTTCAAGATGGGTCCACAATCCTGTCAGACGTGGAAGCAGGTACTGGTACTGTGCCAGTTCAACCTGGGTACGGGCATGGGATGTCCGGGCCCTCCGGGCAAAAATATCGAGTATCAGATTGGTCCTGTCAAGGATACGGCAGCCGAGCTCTTTCTCTATATTACGTAGCTGGCTTGGTGTGAGTTCGTCGTCGAAAATTGCAATATCGACAGTGTTTTCCTGAATATACTGTGCGATTTCCGCAATTTTCCCCGTGCCTACAAATGTTTTGGGATTGGGAGTATCGAGTTTCTGAACAAACCTTTTCAGGGGTTCTGCCCCTGCTGTCTCAGTCAGAAAGGAAAGCTCCCCAAGGTAATCATCAACTTCACGTTCGTCCTGCCCGGGATAAATTATCCCGACTAGTACTGCCTTCTCAAGAGGCTTGCCCGTTTCTATCATCAATAAATGTATCTCCTGTTATTCTGCACTGAGCCCCTGATTGCCCTTTTCAGGTTTTCGGAACATCTGATTACCATTTCAATATCGGCTGGAAAAGGTACGGGAGACGACTTCGTCTTAGCCAGCTGAAATGAATTGAGAGCCTTAATATCGCCGAGGGCACGGGCTGAGACATGTTCGAACGATGACTGTGCTCCGAGAGGATCTTTTTTGAGCACTGTTGTTGGATTTAACTTTACAATTTCAATCTCGCCATCGATCCTGCAGGCCTTTGACTGTACGGTCTCAATAAGGGCGCACTGAAGCGACTTGTACTTTTTCACCTTAATGTCATTCCCAAGAGAATCCCTTGAAACATTGCCTTTTTTATCAAGCAAATAAGAAAATCCGTCTTCAACATCACGTTTTATTACCGAATCGCGCTGCATGGTGCCGTCGGGGCTCACTGCAACGGTTTTAATATTTATGTTCACCGTATAATCAAAACTGGTCTTATTGTCCCTGTTATCAGTCTGGTATTCTGCCCAATCCGAATTAAGTGACGGAAGATCAAGAGCCAGAAGATCCTGTTCGAACTCAGGAGGAAAATTGATGATGGAACTGTTCCTGATTGTGACCAATACCCTGCTGATCCCCATATACCTTGCCTCACTGATCCGGTTATCGATGCCCTCATAATCACCGGCATATTGTTTAGCCCGTACGAACTCGGAATATGCCTGACGGTATGCTTCCTTTGTCCCGTTTTTCATAAGCTCATTTCCGTGGGCGTTATAAAAATCGGCTGCATTCCGTTTAGCCCTGACCATTTCGGGCATGTAATCGACATAGGGAAAATCGACGCTGGTCCCGCCAATTTTAAGTGGCAACACCGTCCTGACCAGGGCTTGCCTGTCGCTCATAGCCTTATAAGTAAGATAAAGCTGATCCCAGGTATCGGGGCGGCCTTCCATCTTAAGAAAGCGGACCCGTTCGTCATCGCGGTCGATGGCATTTCTATATGATTGTGCCAGTATTTCCGCCTGTTTTTCATTTCCCGGATCCTTGCGCAACTGCTTTACAGCCTTATCTATTGCAGCATCCCAGTTTCCTTTCTGAAGCTGTTTCTTCGATGAACCGCATCCTGCCAGGGTGATGGCCAGAATAAAAAACAGGTAAACAAATTTCTTCATACTAATTCAGATAAAATTATTCAAAATAAAAAATTAAGAGGGATTGAGAATCTCACCCTTACTGCTTGTCCCCTTTGGTAGCCGGGAGTCCATTTAGGCGATTCGGAGATGACCCTTACGGCTTCATTATCGAGAATAGGGTGAACCCCCTTTACTATTGTTACGTTACTAACAGTACCATCCTTCTCAACAACAAAAGTAAGGAAAACAGTACCACGGATCTTGTTATCGACAGCCGCCTGGGGATAATTTGTACGTTTCCCCACCCATTCCTGGAATTTTGCTAAATCGCCACCCTTAAATGAAGGCATTACTTCGACCACGAAAAAGGGTTCATCTGTTTCGGAGCCGTCCTGTCCGATCGACATATCGTCGCCGCTTCCGGTCATAAAGGCATCCTTCCTGTCGCCATCGGCTGAAGCGAGCATCTCATCATTTGTAGGTGTAGTATTCTGGTTTGAAAGCACGGAGTCTACAACAACAGGAGGCACATATTTTACTATTTCCTGGATCTGTGCTGCTTCCGGAGGAGGAGGAGACGGAGGTATATACACATCATCAGGAGGCGGTTCAAGGGCATCCATATTTACCTGGACGAAGTTTCCGCCACCTCTGACAATCTTATCGGATCTGCCGGAAAGCAGGAATGGGATTACAACTGCCGAGCTTACGAGTAAGGTGGAAATCAGGATGCCTGCAATGATCACCGAATTATATCTTTTTCGCAACTGGTAGGCACCATAATCCTTGTTCCGCTTTTCGAAGAGCAGGTCGTCAAAATCAAGAGAGTGCCTGAGGTTGTCGTACATTATTTGAGCGTTAATTTTCTGCTTAAGGAACACATTTAAAATTCCGGAACTTAAATAATTCCGGAAACTAAAGTCAATAATAGTGCCAATAAAAAAAAGTCAGGATAAAAGTAATCAAAAGGATGGCTCTTCCCTGAATGAGGGGCAAAATTACAAAATAGAGTCTTTTCGGCAAAACTTATAATGAAGTGTTGAAGGTTGTTTTTATTTCTGAAATTTTCTTTACATTTGCCGGGGCAATACCGGGGGTTTAGCTCAGTTGGCTAGAGCGTGTGACTGGCAGTCACAAGGTCGGGAGTTCGATTCTCCCAATCTCCACGGTAATAATGAGGCAGTTACAAAATTAATTTGTAGCTGCTTTTTTATTTTGAATACGTAATGGGAAGGACGCACGGCTCACGACGCACAGTGCACGGTACGAGAGCGTAGAGCGTTGAGATCACTTTGGTTATACTGGCATTGAATTATTCAGATGGCAGTTTAAATTTCCTGCTGTCATTTTTCCGTTTCCGTTTTTTGAATGGCGCTTTCCCGCTAAGCATAATGAATTTTAAAGTTGCTTCGGTACGGTTTTGGACTCCCAACTTGGGGAAGATATGCTGAAGGTGTTTCTTAACAGTACACTCTTCACAACTTAGTTCAATGGCAACTTCCTTGTTTAACTCCCCCGACGAGACCAATTCCATAACCCTGTATTCGCTTTTGGAAAGGATCTCTTTTAAATTCACTGATTCCATGATGGATTGAATTTAAGATTAATACTTCCTCCGAAATCCGCAACACGACAATCCGAAACCCGTAATTCAGATAAACCACAATCCGCAATCTCAATGAGTAACGCAGCGATTCATCTTTTATCCGATTAACCAATAACAGGTTTAGCACAATCGTACAATAAAATTAAGAAATATTTTTCTAACTGTCAATGCTTTGATGCTGATTTTAATATTCTACTAAAGTGGAATTGACAAGCCTTGTCATAAGGTATAAATTTGTATTGGAATATATGTTTTGAGTGACTAATTGTGCTTTAAAAACCGTGAATAAAACCTTTACATCTTTCCCCAACAATGTCAGGGTTAATCTTTTTCGATTTGCCGGTAACCTTTTTAAGTTTTATAATATGGAATCTGAAAAACTTGATGAAGGAAACAATTTTACAATAAGAGGGAAGGAACTTACTATCGAAGGAGATGATTTTACATTAAGAGGGATCGAAATAACAATCAGAGGGGCATTATTTCCAGTCAGAGGGAACGGACTGACGGTCAGAGGGAACGTATTTACATTGAGAGGGAACGAACTTACGATCAGAGGAGATGAACTTACACCTTGAGGAAACCATCTAACGTTCAGAGGGCATAATATTACGATGAGCGATTTTGGGATTACGAAGAGACTTAGAGACAGATTGAAATGAGTAAAGTTTATGTTTTAGTTTCCATTATTAACTTAAAAATTAAAGAGATGAACACAAGACAAAGGGTTAGGCTGAACATGCTTCTGACTGTACGCAATTGTGTTACACAGAATGAAGCAGTTGCAAAAAACATTCCGAAATTCATGGAACATTACCTGTCACTTCAAAGCACCACCAATGAGATTCAGGAAATTGGCAAGCTGCAGGGTATTGACAAGACGGGGGTTGCCGCTGATAAAAATAAACTGAAAAAGAATCTTATTACCCTGGCTTCAAAAAATTCGAGAAAAATTGCGGCTCTCGCTAAATTCATTAACAGCGACAAGCTTCTTAACGAAGTAAAATATAATGAAGCCCAGCTTGAACGGTTTCCTGAAACCGGACTCATTGAGAAAGCAATGACTATTTATTCATGTGGTGAAGAGAATATTGCCAGTCTTGCCGAATACGGAATAAATCCTGAAACGCAGAAGGCTTTCCTGGATAACATAACTGCCCTGAATAAAGCATTGAAGACACCGCGCACAACAATTACCGAAAGGAAAAAGCTGACTGAAAGGCTGGCAGTATTATTCCAGGCAGCTGAAGATGCCACAGAAATGATGGATTATTCAGTAGGTATTATCGCAGACGAGCAGATTGATTTTGCCAATGCATACAAGGCCTCACGAAAACTTGTGAATACGAATTCGGGAATTGTCTCACTGAAAGCCAGGGCAACAGATAATACAAACGGAGAGCCTCTGCCGGGAGTAGTATTTACATTCAGTCTCGATGGAAACGGCGCCATGGTTACAGGAGGAAACGGGAAATTGATCAAGAAGACAGCCGGTAAGGGAAGTTTTCAGGTCAGAAACATGAAGGCAGGAACCTACAGTGTACATGTTCAGAAATCGGGGTATAAAGAAAGGGAGCTTTCAGTAAGCGTTTCTGACGGAGAGAGAAGTGAGCTTAAGGTCGGGCTTGAGCAATAGAATCAAAATAAATCGCAAACCCTCACTATTGATTAATGCTCGCCTGCCTCGTCCGCCATGTCGGATGGCAGGTGGGCTGCAGTCAATTTTAATCGGCAAACTTGGGTTTGTAAGAAGTAATATTTAATCAGCATTAAATTGATTCATGGGTCTGATTGAACCTGCATGAATTACTTTGTCTAATAAAGACCTTGGTGGCATGCAGGTTTAACGACACAGTCCTGTATCGTTTCACTACACGTGACCAGGCCCTCCGGGTTACCGCATAAGCCTTGTTTTAGTCATTAAATAAACCCACTTCGTTTGCCGAAAAGGTCTGCTTCCCGCAACGGCAAGACGGCGATTGAATTTGGTTGAGATAGTTTAGTGACATTGGTAAGACAAATTATATCTAGTCTAAGATATTGGCAAATAGGTGATTAAATACCAATTGCAATACATTTAAACTATCTTTATTTCTGATTTTACGAAAACGTAGAGTGAAATTTGCCTATGCACTTTTTTTTATGGTTTTAATGTTCATAAATTAAACATTAATGACCACATCTTATTAAAGTACCAAATAGTAGATAACGCAATGAAATGTAGTATTATATTCATTAGATTTAATCGCTCCATAAGGTGAGATAGCTAATTTTTGTGAAATGAAGAAAATAAGTAGCGAAGATCTTGAAAATATCGGACATGCACTATGGATTGCCATTCCAATTCCGATAATAATATATTTACAAATCTAAAAATCAGAATTATTGTTTTCAATATTATTGGGAATAATTATTCAGCATGCCAATAAGCGTGTGTTTTCATCCTAAACTTTTCTTTACAAATTTATTTTCTATGTTAAGCTAATCGGCAGATGAAATGATTGTTCCCTGACTTGTAAGCCAGATTCAAAAACTACGAAGAAGATCCTTTATGCATGTATAATTTTTGAGATAACCCCCTGGATCACATTATTCTTTCTATGGACGATAAGTATTATTCTTTCGCGGATAACGTCAACATTTATTCTTAGAAACCTTGAATATACGATACATACTTGCGAAGAGTAATTCTGCCCCAGTGACAATAATTCATAGGGGGTCCTTTATAAGGTAAACTATAAACGTATTATATCAGCCTTTTTGAAAATATCAACCACTTAGTGGTAAATAAATCAGATATAAAATAACTTAGAGATCCCGAATACAACGAACGGATAACCCGCTGTTCTTATCGTCGTCTGTTATATATATCGGACTGAAACTGACTGTAAGTGTACGGTTCCACGCCACATCGGTGCCATGTTCTGTGGCGCTCCACCAGAAACCGTCAGTATGAATAAAGCTGAAAGATCCGTTAAACCAGCTGCGGAGCCCTCCCGGAAGAGCCGCAAAACCTGTTTCATCGGTTGCAGCAAGGTTTGGTAATGCCCAGTGAGTGGTACCTTTCTCAGTCAGTTTTCTTCCGGCGACGAGTGCACCGCCCAGATAATTTGAAAGGGTCGTCCACTCGTCATCAGTTGGTACATGCCATCCAGTTGGACATACATTTTTTCCGCCGTTACTTGTCGCATCTAAAGCATACCAGCTGTACAATCCGCCGTAAGCTGCCTTATATGTTACCGGATCATTATTATACCAGCAATAAGCTGGTGTATTGGTAGAATGCCAGGCACTATTGTCAGTAATTAATGGTATGGCTGTCCCATCATTAAAATTAGTGGTAAAAAGATTTGCTGCCATCCAGACCTGAGTACCTATTTCCACCACGGGATAGTTATTATTTTCACCGTCTCTGCATGAAATAAAATTAAAAGTAATTGTTTTGCTTGACGCAGGTACATCCATTTTTACCAGAGTATAATCCACTGAGGTTGCAATAAATTTTAGCCTGTCACCTGCTGTAAAATTCATATCAACTACAGCCTGGGTACTTTTGCTGGATTTAATAGTCATTATTTCATCAACTTGTGAAACAGTATTGTCAAACTCCGTTAAACTTAAACTTCCTGAGGATTTACCATTGCCGATAAGTTGTCTGGTCATCTTATAATTCTTTGATTTTACCGAAACGAAGAAAAGTCCTGTTCCCAACCTGTCAATTTTAAGGCTTTTCCCGTTATCCCCCAGATAACTGCTTATCCTTGCCAGCTCTCTTCCGGCAATATCATGGACTGAAATATCCGCATCACCGGCGACGGGAGGGATAATTTCCAGAATTGAAAAATCAGTCGCAGGGTTAGGGTAAATCCTTATTCTGCCGTACTGACTGTATTGCTCATCATTAACCCCAGTTAGTGGAGTAAGACGTAAAATATCGCTCCCGTTGAGTGTAAGGGTCAATCCATTATTTAAATTCTGAACTTTTACAGTCGAAACTGGCGTAAAAATATTTCCTCCCGCAAAAGTGATTTCGTAGGTTTGTGCATTTGCCCGGATAAAGCAAAATATGGCTATTAAAAAAGATAATTTTCTCATAGTCGATGAATATAGTTGTTGATAATAAGAAAGTGATAATTAAACAAATAAATCTCCCCGGTTTTCGTCATAAACTTCAATAATAAATGTACTTACAAAACAAAACATTGTATATATCATCTTTTATTGTGAGTGGCAGATTTTACTACCGTATCCAAAACTTACCCTCAAACGGAACATTTTGATGCATGTCTTCTGAGTTGTTGATCTGTTTAAGATTGCTCAGCTAATTTTTGATTTATTCCAGTGAAAGTTTTTATGCTCGATTTTCAGTATAAATAAGTACCATTTCGGAGCTTACTGCCCCCTCAAATTGTTCTTGTCCGAAACGGATAATGATACCTTTTTATTCCTGACATGTGTTTCTGCGCCAAAGGGACATTTTCGTTTTGTATAAAAATAAAAGACGATAGTATATTCTTCAATCTCACCTTTTTGTAAGAGTTAATCAGGAATATTCTTTACAAGACTTTTTTTTTCATTATAAGTAAAAATTGAAGCAAAAAACCATTGTTTTAATAGTGTTGGAAAGTATTATTATTGTAATGTATTGATATATAGCATTATAGGGGGGGGGGGTAAAATTAGGTTTGCGTTAATCAATTAATTATATTTGGATGAACAGATTTATTTTTCTTTTAATTTTCCATTTGTTTTTTGATCTATACAAGAACCTTCCTGTGGATTATAAATGATAAAAATGAAAAAAGAGAACCCCTCTAAAGCAACATCTCTTCGTCAAAAAGCTGAAGAACAACTGAAAAAGAAGTCGTTAGAAGCCGATACAATTCTTTCCGAAGCGGATACTATGAAACTCATTCACGAACTTCAGGTTCATCAGATAGAACTGGAAATGCAGAACCATGAATTAATACTTGCAAAAGCACATGCAGAAGATTCTTTTGATTCATATAAGGAAATATATGACTATGCACCAATAGGTTATTTTACACTTTCAAAAGAATGTGAAATCTCCAAGTTAAACCTGTTAGGGGCAAAAATGCTTGGCAAAAGACAATTGCAATTGTTAGGCAGCCGTTTTGGTTTTTTCGTTTCAGACGATACAAAACCAATCTTTAACCTGTTTTTCGAGAAAGTGTTTTCAAGTAATGTGAAAGAATGGTGTGAGGCTACCTTATTGGTTAATAATAATTTATCAAGACCTGTTCTAATTTCTGGTATTGTTTTAGAGAATAAGAAAGAGTGTTTTATGAGCCTTGTTGATATTACAGGACTCAACGAAATCAAAGATGAGTTAATTAGTGCCAACATAGAACTGGCATACCAAAGAGATGAGAAACAAAAACGTGCTGATGAATTAGCCATTGCTAACGTGGAACTGTCATATCAAAATGATGAGAAACAGAAACGTGCTGATGAATTGGCAATTGCTAACATAGAACTGGCATACCAAAGCGTTGAGAAACAGAAACGTGCTGATGAATTGGCCATTGCCATAAAGCAAGTCGAGGAAAGAGAAGCTTTCATTAATTCAATTGTTCAGTGCACTTCCGATTGGATTTGGGAAGTAAACGAACAGGGTATGTATTGCTATTGTTCTGAAAGAGTGGTACAAATTCTGGGATATACTGTTGATGAAATAATTGGGAAGTCCCCTTTCGATTTTATGGCTAAAGAAGAATTAGAACGTGTCGGTTCAATTTTTCAAAACATAATACAGGCTCGTAAACCTATTATTGATTTAGAATATTGGAATATACATAAAGATGGTCATCTGGTATGTTTATTAACGAACGGTGTCCCTAAATTTGACGAAACAGGGAAATTTACCGGATACATCGGAGCTGATAAGGACGTTACCATACGCAAACAGGGAGAATTAATCATTAAACAACAAAACAATGAATTACAAAAGCTCAATGCCGATAAAGACCGCTTTATATCTATTCTTGGACACGATTTAAGAAGTCCATTCACCGCTCTTATTGGTTTATCGGAAATATGTGAAGGCAATATTCAGAATCTTAATAATGAACAGATTAAGTATTTTGTAGAAAATATTAATATAACAGCCCGAAACACTTTAAGTTTACTGGACGATATTTTGATGTGGGCTAGTACACAACTAGGTAAAATTTCTTTTATACCTCAGAATCTAAGTTTTGAAGATATTAGCAATAATGTACTTGAAACTCTTAACACTACTGCAAACGCAAAAAACATCACAATCAATTATTCAGCAACGGATTATTTAACTGTATTTGCAGATGGTGACATGCTAAAAACTGTATTGAGAAATCTAATTTCCAATGCGATAAAATTTACTAATAACGGAGGAGTAATAAATATTAATGCAGAGCAAATAGGTTCAAACACAACAATATCAGTTTCGGATAATGGAATAGGAATAAATCCTGATAATATTGAGAAACTGTTTGATATTTCACAAGTTTTTACGACAAAAGGTACGGCAGCAGAAACTGGTACCGGAATAGGATTGTTGCTCTGTAAAGATTTTGTTGAAAAACATGGCGGCAAAATATGGGTTGAAAGTGAAGTACAAAAAGGTTCAACATTTTATTTTACTATTCCTTTTAATCCGGTATCAGAAAAAGCAAACGAAATTGAAAATGCTGTTTCTTCAGAACAGACAGAAGTTCAGATAAAAAAACTAAAAATATTGATTGTTGAAGATAATGAACCATCGACTTTAATTCTCAACAGAATGGTGCGGAAAATCAGTACGGAAGTCTTAAATGCTTTAACAGGAGAGCAAGCTATTGATCTATGCCAAAACAATCCTGACCTTGATTTGGTATTGATGGACATCCAAATGCCCAAAATGGATGGATATGAAGCCACGAAGCAAATCCGTCAATTTAACAAAGACGTAATTATCATTGCACAAACAGCCTGTGCATTCGCTGGTGATGATGAAAAAGCAATGGATGCGGGATGCAACGATTATATAACTAAACCAATTCATATGACCCATTTGTATGAGTTAATAGGAAAGTATTTTGGCAATTAGATTTTAATACTCCCCTTCCTCGGACAACTTCCTTACAATGTTACGTTAGATTTAAGATCGTGCTTTTTTACGATATCGGTCCGGATGTTGGCCGGGATTACAATTCAAAAGCTATATTTGAAAATTATAAAATTCTCACTAACCCAAACCTGATGGATAAGCTTTTCCCGGTTAACACTTTTGAAGACATTCATCCTCAATATCGTGAAACTCCGATTGGTTTGCTTCTTGAATTTCATAACCTTAACCGACAACTTGTGCCTTATGAAAAAGCCCAGCTGCTTATAGGGATGTGCATGGATAACCGAAAACACCTTCACATTCCTGATAACTTCGCTTTTATAATTCGCTCAGGAGGAGCCAATCTGAGATACAGTGAGTTTAAAGTCTCCTATGCAATTGCTGTTGGACAGGTCAGCCACATTGCTCTCATCGGACACAACAACTGCGGTATGGTAAATCTATTCTCACAGCAGGATAAATTTATTGAAGGATTAGTCACAACGGCAGGATGGACTGAGGAAAGAGCAAAAGAGCATTTTACTCATTTCGCTCCAATGTTTGAAATCAGCAACGAAACCGACTTTATCTTAAGCGAAACAAACCGACTCAGGCAAAAATATCCCAAAAACATGATTGCACCTCTGTTCTATAAGGTTGATGACAATAAGCTATATATTATTGAGGAACATGGTATAATATAAATTTTATCCTGCCGCACGAAACCTGTCAACGGGAAATAATCCGATAACAAACAGGATCCGGAAAGCTCTTTTTTCAGGAACTCTCTTAAATGTAATTCTTCTATTAATTGGATCAGGTGTTGTCCCGCCCACTTGATCGTATTCAAAAACGGGTTTTGTGGTTTGGTATTTACGCCCCCCAAATGAAAAGAATAAGACCGTTTTGCCGAATCCATATACAGGAATGTGATTCTTTCGCTATTTTTAAAACACAGTTTAATGAATACAAATTCAGATTATTCAATACTATTGCCATGACTTATTCTTTTAAGAGGAAATACTTTGGCGCAGCTTTCCTGCTCTTTTCATTAATAGCCAATTATTCATTTTCTCAGGATTTACTTCCAAAGCTTGATCAAATCAAATCACTGCAACGAGATACTAATACCTTCTATTTTAAGGAAATTTGGCTAAAATCAAAGGACATCAATACCGATGATCCTGCAGGCTACATGAGACGTGCTTCAAGCAAACTGGAGTCGGGATATTTAAAAGAAGCCCTGCTCGATGTAAATAAGGCAATTAGCATCGATTCATCGATTGGAGAGACGTACAGCCTTAAAGGATATATTCTTTTCAGATACGATTCCGTAAAATCTGCCCTTGATAACTTCAATAAATCGTTAGCCCTGAAAGACACCAATATATATAATTATTATTATCAGGGAGAAATTTACTCGAAAGCCGGAAATTCCAATGAAGCTGAATTTTATTACAACAAAGCTGTTCAGATTGACAAGAGCTTTTCCCTTGCTTATTTCGGACTTGCAAACCTCTATTATTTAAACTTCAGGTTTAAAGAGGCAGAAGAATATTATAAAAAGGTAATTGAGTTAAACCCGTCATTTTCAATTGCCTATTTTAACATGGCCGTCATGTACCTTGATCTGGATCAAAACAAGGCCATGAAAAACCTGAATAAAACAATTGAAATCAGCCCTGATTTTGCACAGGCATACTATATAAGAGGTTATCTGGAAAGGGCTCTTGGCAAGATCTCTGCAACATATAAGGATTGGAATAAAGCCATTGAACTTGACCAGGATAATAATCTCTATCATACCTCACTAGGAATACTGTATATTACTGATAAAAATTACCTGACCGGTTTCAATGAAATAATAAAAGCCATCACTCTTTTTAAACTTAAAAACTTTTTTACCTACTTTGAACAATCACCAAGGGAGAAAATTACCAATGATTTTATAAGTCAGGCTGTTACTTTTAATTCATTTTCTGCAAGGCTCCCGGGCACCGAAAAGGAGAAAATCATAAATGCCCTATGTTCTTTCTTTCTGGGCAAATTTAAAATTTCAGAAGAGATTTATTCAAATCTGATAAGCAGCACATCCCAGCCTGGTTTAGTCCACTACCTGCGCGGTTTCAATCTGGAGTACCTTCATGATGCTGAGTCATCGCTTGAAAGTTATGCAGTTGCGGCTAAGCAAAGTATCTTTCCCCCTGAAGCTGACCTGCGCACCGGGATTGTTTATAATTTTCTGGGTAAATATCGGGAAGCAATCCCTCACCTTAATTCTTATATTGAAAGTAATGATAGCACCCGACTGGCATACCGGTCACTTGCTGCTTCCTACCTTGGAATCTTAAAATACGACTCAGCAATTTTGGTGCTTAACAGGTTAATAAAACATGATTCGACAGAATTGGATATTTATTTCGACCGTGCTTTTTGTTTTAAAACTCTTCTGCAACACCGGGAGGCAATAAGAGACTATAATCACATTTTAAAATACAGTCCAAACCATCCTGAGACAGTGTGTAACTTAGCCGAATGCAGATATTCAATTGGTGATACAATCGGAGCATATACTATTTTAAATCAGGAATATAATTTATTACACTTCCTTACCGAGGAGGGATTCTTTCTTCGTGGTTCAATAAACCTCGGATATATGAAATATGATACTGCGATAGTGGATTTTAATGAAGTCCTCAATATAAATCCGAAGCATATTGATGCATTCATTTTCAGGGGATTATGTTACTTTAGCAAAGGAGATTTGACCCATGCCAAAAGTGATTTGTCGTCGGCAATAAAACTTAATAATAATGACATGACTGCTCTGTATACCCGTGGAATAATAAATATTAAATTAAATAATCTGAAAGAGGCCTATGAGGATCTTACAAAGGCAGAAACGATCGGGCATCCACTCTCAGCGAGAGCGATTAAAGTGTATCTTAAAGATTACAGACCAGATGACAATAAAAGGACTAACCAAAAACCAGAGTAGTTAGACTCTACAGAATGAGTAAACCGGTAAGTGGCAAAACCTCTGAACGAAGCTTATTTCAGGATTAAGGATTAATGAAAAAAGGACTTTTTGATGAACCCGGAAGGAAAATGGGGGAACGAATCGTCAGATTTTTGATGATTGAAGTCCCGCAGGAAAAAATTTGAAGAATAGTACTCCCGGCCAACCACTTTTTAAAATGGCTCAGCGATTGCGTAAATAAATTATTAACTTCCAAAGGTCCGTCCGGAGGTGAATGTTAAAGGTTGGACTTTTGTTTCAAACCATCCTGGCCGGGATATATATAATAACTCTTGTGCCGGTCGCTTCGGCGCAACTATAAAGATCTTCTGTTTCAAGTCTGTAATTTGTTTTTTTATACCGGTTATACAATTTCAATCTTTCTCTCACTATATCGGTTCCCCTTGCATTCCGTCCATAACCGTGGTTCTTATATTGTTCAGAACATTTCCTCCCTATGCCATTGTCTTCAATGATACATTTTATTACCGAATCTCCCTCATTTTCAAAAAGTACGGAGATATTACCTTCTCTGCCATCGAGCGCGGATATTCCGTGCAAAACTGCATTCTCAACAAGGGGTTGGACTATTCCGGGAAATAAATAAAACTTATTTATTTCCGTTCCTGCTAAAACTGTAACAGAAAACGTAAATTTCTCATGGAATCTCATCTTTTCCAGATCAAGATAATCCTTAATCATCTGTATTTCGGAATCGAGTTGAATAAAATCACCTGAAAGATTATTAAGAAATGCTCTCATCAGCCTTGCAAAATCAGATATATAATGGTTAGCTGAAAGCTTATCATTATTCAAAATATAATAATTTATTGAATTAAGAGAGTTGAAGATAAAATGAGGATTCATCCTGGCTCTAAGCGCCTCGAGCCGGAGTTCATCGCTTTCCTGCCTGGCCCTTAGCCGGATATGACTAATGTACGATAAGACAATTCCCGAAATAATTACCAGAAGAGAGATCAAAACAGCTACTCTGAACCATAGAGTTTGAATTATTGAGGGAGGCACAATAATTACAAGTGAGGCGGATGAACTCCACCTCCCGTCAATTCCTGCAGCTTCGGCTTCGAGCCTGTATTTTGCCGGCTTCAGGTTATAATACAGGATATTCCTGTTCCTCTGGTTGGTTTCAATCCATTTCTCCGACAGTCCAAGTAACCTGTACCTGTATTTGACGCTGTTTCCGTTTCCAAGGTCAAGGCAGGCAATTGATGCCATGAGGTTATTATCCCCTTTCCCGAGGCTGATTGAATCTGAATCATAAACAGGCTTATTCAATCTGACTGGCTTTCCCGAGACACTAAGCGCTGTAAATAATATCGGGTACTTAATTTTATTTTCCTGCTCTATTTTATCAGGATCAAAACCTACAAAACCACCAATCCCTCCAAAGTACATTGTTTCGTCTTTATCAAGGAATTTTGAGTCATCGTTGAATTCTGTAATAAATAACCCGTCTTCTGATGAGTAGTTCCGGAATTGTTTGGTCTCCGGGTTGAAACTTGAGATTCCCTTGTCGGATGAGAGCCAGAGTATGCCCTTCCTGTCTTTAAGTATTGAGTAAACATTATTATTCGCCAGCCCGTGTGCGATGGAGTATATTTCATATTTCTTCGTAATCTTATTCATATGCCCCAGACCTGCACCCTGTAAAGCTACCCAGAAATCGTTGCTGTCGCCATCGGCTATTCCTGTAACAAGCTCCCTCCTATTCCCGAAAGAAATTTCATCACGGAATAATTTGTTGTCGAAATGAACAACAGTTGCCGTGTGTGATCCTACAAGAAAATCGCCATTTCTTTCCCTTTCAATTGTAAAGCCGTTTCCAAAGGGATAATAACGGGTAACAAAATTCAACTCATTTGTCTTTTTATTGAAAAGGTAAATCCCTAACCATCCGCTTATTAGCAAGCTTTCTCCATAATTAAGAATATTATGAATTTCGAGTGGCGTTTGCCTATCCTGATAATTGTATGGTGAATTCAAGAGTGTTTTAAAAGCGGCTGATTTGAAATCATGCCAGATCAGGTGGTTTTGGGTGCATCCAATCCAGATTCCGTTTTCATCTTCAGCGAGCGACTTAACAAGGGGGTATTTCTGTCCTTTATAGGAATCAAGGTACTTCTCCTTTATAATTTTCCCGTCAGGCTTAATATGAAAAAGATATTTTGAATTCCTGGCCCCGGCCCACAAGTCTCCGTACTTATCTTTTAATACAGGGAATACCAGGTATGGTTCTCCTTTCTCATTTTTTCCTGTCAGGTAATGTCTGAAGTAACGGGGGACTTCCTTAAATCGGGCAAGGCCAGCAGCATCGGGATTTGAACCGGACGATGCTGCCCAGACTATACTGTCTTTACTGATGAAGACAGATGAATAAGTATAATCTGACTGTCTGCCTGTGGTTTTTAATTCAGATGATACCGGATCGTAAATGTTGATTCCGCTGTCTTTATCGACCCAGATAAATGAGGTATTGCCTCCTAAATCAGAACAATCCTTCACGGAAGCAAATTCTCTGAATTGATTTGTCTTGTTATCGAGCAGGTAACGGCCTTTTTCCGAGAAGAGCCATATTTTGCCATTTTCGGATTCATAAATCCTTATCATACTGTTTCTGTGAAAATCATTTTCATAGAAATTCCCGGCTAAGGCTGTCTTTTGCTGATTAATCTTAATTATTGTATCATTTTCAATTTTCCCGCGATAAAAAGTCAGGCTGCCGTTTTGTGCCGTATAGAGCCACACTGCTCCTTTGTTATCGATAGCTATCATGGGTTTTCTGACAGAGGTAACGGGCTGGTTCATCTCATCGATGACGGCAATATTTTTAAAGTTCTTTCCGCCATCGGAACTTCTGAAAATCATATCATCCCCAGCGATCCATATTCTGTCGGAATTGTCAGTCTGTATGTCGCTGCATTCTATATCTTTTCTCATTCCCTTTATGAGCAATGGCTCAAAACGGTCGGCGACACGATTATAAATCCCCACGGGAAGGTTGAAGCAAAACACAAAAAGATTGTTTTTTCTGTCCGACACCACCTTATCGATTGAAAAATAGGGCAATGACACCGAATCATAAGCGCTGAAGTAATAGTTTTTAAACTCATACCCGTCAAAACGACTGAGGCCGTACCAGGTTCCAACCCAGAGGAAACCAGTAGTATCCTGGCAGATGCTTGTAACGGTGTTATAAACCAGTCCGTCGGAGGTTGTGAAAGTTTTAGATGTGAAAGAAGGTTGTGCTGGCAGAAAAGACCAGAATACCTGAATATTTAGAAACAGGATAATTAGGAAACAGTACCTAAAGAGGGAGCTCATTAAGTTCCGGATTTTTGTAACTAATCAGTGATCTAGAGTTAGGAGTGTCTAGAGTGCCTAAAGTTAATAATAATAGAGTGAATCAGTTGGTTTTATAAGCAGCTACAACACTTAAAGCTTCCACCACATTTTGATTATTTTTTATGGCAGTAT
>CAIMVD010000214.1 GCA_903844815.1 uncultured Bacteroidota bacterium
GAAATAGCTGAATCGGAGGATTTTAATTTTGCTGATATCGATGAAACTGGGGCGCTTGCAATTGATGACACATGGGGAAGCAGGCATATTGATCAGGTCCTTGCCCTTCCCCTGGTATCGGTAGATAAAATAAGGTCGCGTTCCTTTACTGTTGCAATAGATTGTATAAACTCTGTAGGTGGCATAATAGTACCTCAGCTTCTCAAAGCTCTGGGCGTTAATAATATAATAGAACTTAATACAACGCCTGACGGCAATTTTGCGCATAATCCCGAACCTCTGCCCGAGAACCTTAAAGACATATCTGCTCTTGTAGTTAGCAGTAAAGCTGATCTTGGTTTCGTCGTTGATCCGGATGTTGACCGGCTTGCAATAGTTTGTGAAGACGGATCGATGTTTGGAGAGGAGTACACTTTGGTGTCTATTTCTGATTACATACTTAAAAACAATCCCGGAAGCACCGTTTCAAATCTCTCATCAACGAGGGCCCTGAGGGATGTTACGGAGAAGCATGGATGCAGGCATTATTCATCGGCCGTTGGAGAGGTTAATGTTGTGGAGGAGATGAAAAAGCGAAATGCTGTTATCGGAGGCGAAGGTAACGGCGGAGTGATTTATCCTGGCATTCATTACGGGCGCGATTCTCTTGCAGGCATTGCCTTATTCCTTTCGCATCTTTCCTCAAGCGGCCTTTCATGTGCCGGATTGAGACAAACCTATCCCAATTATACAATTGCCAAGAAAAAGCTCGTTCTTGAGCCTGATGCCGATTTTTCAGCGATTATAAGTGCCGTTAAAGCCCGGTTCCGGACAAACAGGATAGATGAGAGGGATGGTTTGTGGATTGAACTTCCAAACGGATGGGTGCAGGTGAGGAAGTCAAATACTGAACCGATAATGCGCATCTATGCAGAGGGTAGGAACGAGGAGGAGGCTGAACAGTATGCTGACGAGGTAATCACAATTGTTAAAAATCTCTAATTCAGAAATTATTTCTCCTCTTCAGGAATAAAATAACCTGCATTAATGTCTCTATTCAAGAATACTACGGGTATCGATGTTAAATATTGTTAATGACACAGAAGGGGTTAACCCTTTTAATACTTTTGTAGCTGATTTTTTTGATAGTACCAATTATTTAGATTTCAAATGAGAACCACATTTTTGGTCGGAGTATTTACATCATTCGGGTTTTAACCTGAACAGATTGTAGTAAGAACAGACCCGATCAGTCCTGGGGGTTCAGGCGGACCAATTAAAAATTTATTTACTGATGAAAAAAACAATTATTATTACAGGCATTGTAGCAGTGGTGGGGATCATTATTCTGATCGCTTTCAGTAAGGCAACCGCCAAAAAGGAGGTCGGGAACCTGTATGCTGAATCAAAAACCGGGCAATTTGATATTGTTGTAACAACCACTGGCGAATTGCAGGCAAAACGTTCAACAGATATCTACGGTCCTGATTTTACCCAGAGCAGGGGAATAAGGGTCATGGATATTAAAATTACAGATATGGTACCTGAAGGTACCGAGGTAACACCGGGTGATTATGTTGCAACGCTCGACAGAACTTCCTTCGATAATACCCTGAAGGACGAACTCGAAAGACTTACAACCCAGGAGACCAACCTCGAAATGAAGATCCTCGACACTGCGGTTACTCTCAGTAACCTGCGTGATAATATCAAGAATCTCAAATTTTCGGTTGAAGAAGCAAAAATCACCCTTCAGCAGTCAAAATACGAGCCTCCTACTACAATCCGCCAGGCAGAGATAGCTCTCGACAGGACTAACCGTTCCCTTGACCAGGCAATAAAGGGTTATTCACTTCAGGTAGAGAAAGCCAAATCGGACATGAGGACGATTAAATTCAACCTTGGTGAACAGCGAACGAGAGTTGGTGACCTCCAGACTATCTTGTCGAAATTCAAAATTATGGCTCCGTCGCCAGGGATGATTATCTATAAAAGAGACAGGCTCGGTGCAAAAAGAAAAGTAGGATCTTCAATAAGTCCATGGGATAATGTAGTCGCTACATTGCCTGATATGTCGTCGATGATTTCAAAGACCTATGTTAATGAAATTGATGTAAGCAAGGTAAAGGCAGGGCAGAGAGTCGAGATCATTGTCGATGCCTTTCCTGAAAAGACATATACCGGAACAGTCACCAGCGTTGCAAATATTGGGGAACAGCTTCCGAATGCTGATGCCAAGGTGTTTGAAGTTCTTATTGAAGTCGATGGAACAGATCCAATTCTCAGGCCTTCAATGACAACGGGTAACAAGATAGTTACTCAGACAATTAACGGTGTGACCTATATACCTCTTGAAAGCGTTCAGGCAGGAACTGACAGCATTCCGTTTGTATATCTGAAAAATGGTGATAAGCAGATTGTTGTCCTTGGTGAATCAAACGAAAACAATGTGGTTATTGAAAAGGGTATTGAACCTGGTCAGGTGATTTATCTGAGTACCCCTCTAAAACCTGAAGGCTTCGAGCTTAAAGGAGAGGAGCTTATCTCTGTTATTAAGGAAAAGGAAAGAGTGAAGAAGGAAGAAGAGACCCGATTGCGTGAAGAAGCAGCGAAAGCGGCGGAACGTATGAAGGCCATGAATCCGGCCGGAATGGGCCCGGGTGGAATGGGTCAGGGTGTCATGCAGATGACCCCCGAAATGATGCAGAGGTTTCAGGGTGCAAGAGGCCAGGGCGGCCAGGGCGAAGCTCAGGGTGCACAGTCTGCAGTTCAGGTTGCTCAGCCTGCAGTTCAGGGCGCACAACAGGGAGCTGCTCAGGGCGCTCAGGGACAGGGCTTCCAGCAGGGTGCCGGACAGGGAAGAACCAGAGACACTGCTGCAATGAGACGTTTTATGCAGATGCGCAATTCAGGCGATACTGCAGCAATACGTAAGATGATGCAGCAGCGTAATCAGCAGGGTGGCGCTGCACGTGATACCACCAGGCGCAGACAGCAATCCCAGTCAGGTCAGGCTGTCATACAGAACTAACATTTAAATATGAAATAAGATGTTCAAATTTATATTAAGGTATTTTCACGATATAGAAATCGCTGTCGAATCGATTGTCTCCAACAAACTCAAATCGATGCTTACAGCCCTCGGGATAATATTCGGGGTAGCGGCAGTTATCGCTATGCTAGCAATAGGAAAAGGGGCAAAGCAGGAGATCATGGAGCAGATGAAGATGGTAGGTGTCAATAATATCCTGGTTAACCCGGTGATCCCCGACAAATCTTCTTCAACTGATACAGGGGAAAAACAACAGAAGAAATTCTCAAGGGGCCTCAATCTTCTCGATGTAGAAGCCATAAGGGAGACACTTCCCTCTGTTAAAAGAATAAGCCCCGAGATATCTTTCAACTCAACCGCTATGCTCAACGGCGTAAAATATACCGCAAAGCTTGTTGGGGTGTCGAATGATTATTTCTACCTCTATAACCTTCCCCTTGTTGGAGGAGCCTTTTTCAACCATTTTCAGGAAGAGAACGGAATCCAGGTATGTATTATCGGGGCGAACATCAGGGCCAAGTTCTTTAGCAAGGTCGATCCGCTGGGACAGTATATCAAGTTCAACGGTGTCTGGCTTAAGGTTATCGGAGTCCTTCAGAAGACGAATGTCAGCCTTACCGGTTTTGAAGAAAAAGGTGTGAATGTATATAATGATAATCTTTATATCCCCATTCAAACCATGCTGATGAGATATCAGAACAGGGCGCTTCTGAATACCAAGCTGGTTTCGGAAGCCAGTTCTGTATCGTTCTTCGGCGGTGGCGGTGGCGGTGGCGGTATGATGTCAAGGGTTGTGGTCAGCAGTTCGGATGCCTCATCTGATGTCGAGACAAACTATAACCAGCTCGACAGGATAGTGGTTCAGGTAACGGAAACCGAGCAGCTTCAGCCTACTACTGAGATCCTCAGCAGGATGCTTTCAAGACGCCATACTGGCGTTAAAGACTTTGAGATTACTGTGCCTGAATTACTTCTTAAACAGCAGCAGCGTACAAAGGATATCTTTAACGTTGTTCTTGGTGCTATCGCCAGTATCTCACTGATAGTGGGAGGTATAGGTATTATGAATATTATGTTTGCGTCGGTAATGGAGAGGATCAAAGAGATTGGAACCAGGATGGCTATCGGGGCAAAGAAAATGGATATCGTTGTTCAGTTCCTCTCAGAAGCGGTTTTGATTAGCGTTTCAGGAGGCTTTATCGGAGTCTTTCTGGGAGTTGTAATGGCTAAACTTATTGAACAGATTGCCGGGATTATGACAGTAGTTTCATTTTTCTCCGTATTTATAGCATTCGGAGTCTCGGCAGCCGTTGGCGTTATTTTTGGCTACTCACCAGCAAAGAGAGCATCGGAAAAAGATCCTATTGAATCATTGAGATATGAATAAATTATTAAAAATGAAGAAACTACTTTTGTTTTCATTAATAGCTGTGCTTTCATTTTCAGCTTCAAAAATTAGTGCACAGGAAATTAAGAAACTCACATTGGATGAGGTTATTAATCTGGCTGCAGAGCAATCGCCCAATGCCTTTATGGCTAAACACAGGTTCCGTGCCAGCTATTGGCAGTACAGGACTTTCATAGCTCAGTACAGGCCATCGCTGACTCTGACCGGAACGACTCCCGATTACAGTAACTCGTACGATAAGGTTTGGAACTCACAAACCAATGGTTACGATTACAGGTCGACAAATACCATCAGTAATCTTGGGTCGCTCGCTCTTTCGCAGAATATTGGCTTTACCGGAGGAACCATTTCATTGAATTCGGATTTAACGATGTTCAATGATCTTGAGAACTCTGCGAATAAAAAGTATATAACTACTCCTTTAAGTATTGGTTTGATGCAGCCCTTGTTCAGGTATAATGCCCTTAAATGGCAGAAAAAAACTGAACCTCTGAAATATCAGACTGCGAAGCAGACCTTCCTTGCAAATATGGAAGCTGTTAATGCCCAGGCTGTAATGAATTTCTTTTCTCTCGCCCTTGCCCAGATTAACAAGCAGATTTCTGAGATGAACTATTCAAATGCCGACACTCTCTACAGGATTGCAAAGGGA
>CAIMVD010000215.1 GCA_903844815.1 uncultured Bacteroidota bacterium
ACTGCTCCTGATCCGATGATTCCTATTGTTTTCATAAATAAAGTGAATTTGGTGAAACCTCATTATCAATTCATTTAACTTAAACAATCTTTGCCGGAATAAGTTCTTGTAATACGGTTTGCCATGAAAAAGGTGTCCCCGGCGCTCTATCAGCCCGGGGATACAACATACCGGAGAAAATACAAATACAGCTATTAAGTAATCAGATGGAATTATTTGGCAACTCTGACACACATTAACCTGCTCTTATCCCTTATAAGAAGCATGCCATTTGAGAGTGCAATGGGTCCCCAGTTCTGAGCCGCTCTTACTGCCTGAACTTTACCTGCCAGTCAACCTTCTCAGCCTGTCCCTGAAAACTTAGCTTTAACAGATTCCCTGTTAGCTCACTTTCAGCCTGTACTTCTTTGTTTTTATCAGTAACGACTCTTACCTGTTCGATACGAAATCCGTCAGGCACATTGATAAAAAGAGAATAAGTATCCCCCAGCACGGTTTCGGACAAGCCTGACAAGATATTCTTTGTGTCGTCCCAACTGAGGCCGAGGATTGAAAAGGCGCCCGAAATATGCCTTGAATTTCCAATAACCTGAGGATGGTTCTGCAGGGCGTGTACCTGCAAAACCCGTGTGTCATGGGGTTCAATTTCAACAGTTATGCTATCGGTGTATATTCCGTCAGGTTTTTGGTTCCAGAAATCAAAAACAACATATTTTGTACCTGCATTGAGACCCAGCTTGTCGGCCAATGATAACTTTCGTATCACTTTTTCACTTCGCCAGTTAGTCAACGCTACCACATCGTAAATTCCGGAAACAGTATTCACCTTCAGATCCAGAATTTCAGGGTAGTTATGAATGTACGTATCTGGTGTAGTGTTCTTAAACTTATCCCAGCTCATATCAGAACCCCGGCTATACAGGTCTACCGGCATGACAGGCATGGTTGGCATTGTCATTTTCAGCAGCCTGGCTCTCTCTTCCGGCAAATCAGCCATTACGCTGGAGAGCGGATAAACGACACCAGTAAGTGAAACATACGAAGTCAGGGTACGTGCCTCAGCCAGAGTAGTGCCAAAACCAGCCAAACTTTTCTCTCTTGTTTTTGGAACATCAAGGTACTGTGGAACCATTTTTAGCTTCGCCTCCTCTACACTCATTGGCGGCGATACATCGATGCCTTCGCTCGGCATGAGGTAAATAACCATGTGATTTAAGAATGCATTGCAGTTAATGGAACTAAACATGGCATAAGAACCCTGCCAGCTGTTGTATACATCATGTCCGTAAAAAGTCGAATTGAAGTATCCAACTCCATTAAGCGGAGCGCCGGCAGAGCATCCCTCGATAAATGTCTGAGGCCCTACAACATCACGAATCAGTTTCAACCTGTTACGATATGCTGTCACAGGATCAGTTGCTTTGTCGTAAAGTTTTGATTTATCAACACATGGAGAAGAAGCGGGGAGAGATAATTCTCCATCGAATTTATAATACTCGAATCCCCAGCCTTTCAGTGTTGTGAACAACGTTTTCAGCCAATCCTGAACCCCGGGATTCGTATGATCTAAGGCCGGGGTTGAATAATCCAAAATGAAATTGCCCGATTTATCGCGCAAATACCAATCGGGATGTTTTTCAACACCCCCTGCATAAGAGTTTGGTACGATCCATAAACCCGGGTGCAAGCCTTTCGACTTGATGTAGTTTGCTATCCATTGCGGCCCCTGCGGAAATTTCTTCTTGTCCCAATTTGTTATCCAATTGTGTTCTGCTGCCTTTTTGGCTGCTTCTGATTCTTTGTCATTTTTGTAAATACTATTATCATTCTTTTTTGCATCGTAACCATCGTCAATCTGAACATATTTAAATCCGTATGGTTTCAGGTTAGCTGCCAGCCAGTCGGTGTTCCGAACTACATCACTTTCGGTTGCGTTGTCGTAGAAAGCAGTCCATGTGCTCCACGTAACCGGGGCAGTCGGAAATGCTGAATCATCGAAGAGGGAATAATATGGAAGCCCAAGAATTTTGGTATAGTAGTCAGGAATCAACTCTATAATAGTATTTCCAGGCACCGGAATAGTAACTGAAAGCAGATCAGACTGATCTTCCCTTCGCTGCATTCGTGTCTGGTCAGAGAAAACTATGGCTATATCCTTTCTTCGGTCAAAAAGACTGGTAAGGTTAGTGGCGGATACCTGTCCAAGCGCAAAAGTCATTACTTCCTGATTTCTGGACGGAAGAAAAGTCGGTTTGCGCGTTTCACTTCCTCCCCAACTCTCTATCTCACCGGTGCCAACCCAATAAGCCGGCACACCATGAGAATCGAGAAGATGTGCCACCACGCGTTCCGAAGAAGCCGGAGCAACGGCAGTAAGCACTGTTTGTGCCGAAGTTGCCGAGATTACAATAGAATTTTTATCAAGGCTGAATAACCATGTTGTATTAGGCTCAACAGTCTGAAAACTCAGCTGCCGGTCATTCAGTTTATCGACTGACCAGGTATTAAAGGCTATCAAACCCTTAGCACTCTGAACGTTCAGCCGAATATTTTTTAACACCGTCCCCAGATTTTCATGTTCAATATTGATAATACCCTGTTCCCTGTTTGCAGTAATAGTCCAGCCGGAATTGGAAACGGCTACAGACGAAGCTGAATCAGAACCGGGTCCGGCAGCACTTAAGGTTGACTGACCAAAGCTCTGAATGAATAATAACAACAGAATTATCACCATAAGAAGTCTTTCAAAAACCGATATTACAAAATTTCAATAACCCTAAAGTTCGTTCAGTATTCCCTGAGATGAGATTTGGGGTATCTGGCTTTTTTCGAACCGGGTATTGCTGCTTGCAAAACTCACCGATACATCATTTTTAATTTGGGACCATTTGTTAAAATCTCCGAAATTATTGTCATCGCTGTTGTCAGGTGCAGGATCAGGCAATTCTTCGTAATAATCATTTCCGGGTTGACTAAAGCTTATATCCTGCGAAACTTTTTGTTTCAAATCAGTATTCTTCGGAGCTTCCGAGCAAGAGCTGATCATGAAAACAAAAAAACAAAGAACTGGAATTGCTGAAACTAAATTATTCTTTCTCATACTTTTACCTATGAATTTTAGTGAAATATTTAAATCAATTTAAGAAAACCGACATGATGAATCCCGCTTTCTGAAAATCAGTAAGCCTCAATATACTTTAAATTCAGGGTTCAATATGTCATATAAGACTTTCCTCCCTTACTTTTAACCCCGCTATGTTACATATTTATTTTATTAATACTTTGCTCCGGCAACAAAATATTATTTACCTTAGATAACCTAAAAAAAAATCTTTCAATTAATATAGGTTATTTTTTTGTTTTTCATGCTTCATTACAAAGTTTTGACAGCAAAAAACAGGATATTGACCCCGGAGGAAATCAATACATAATTTAATCAATCGAAATAGAATGAAAAGACGGGATTTTATACTTAAGTCTGCATTACTTACATCAGGAATTGCAGCAGGCGCTGTTTTGCCAAAATCGCTTTTTTCTGCAAAAGGAACTTATTCCATTAGCGGAGATATTACAGTTAAAATTCCAATGCCAATTCAGGTAGTCATCGACGATGTAGGCTGGTGGTCAGGTGAAGATGGCAGTTCCCGCCAGGAACCCTACAGAACCGGGATAAAGAGGAACCATGTTCCGGCCGACTATGCCGCAATTGCAGAACTGGGAAGTATTCTTGGAATACGGCCGCAGGCAGCTATGATCCTTTGTGAATGGGATAAATTTAATATTCTCCGCAAACTGCCAAACAGTACATGGATGGGTGAGAAATGGGATAACAGTAAATGGGTTGGACCATGGCTTGAAGAAGCTGCCGATATAATAAATCGAAACAAAAAAAATCTTGAAATCACACTCCATGGTGTTGGTCATGAATATTGGGTCGATGGTAAATTTTCACGTGCTGAATGGGCTTCAAAAGACGGAACAATGAGGTCGAAAGATCAGGTTGAAAGACACCTGGATTTTTATCAGGAAATATTAAAGCAAAACAATTTAGGAGAATTCCCCTCATCCTTTGTCCCGACAGCCTTCTGCCACGCGTTTGGAAAGACCGTGGGCAGCAATATAAGCATTGCTGAACTGCTAAAGAAGAGAGGAATAAAGTATGTAAATACCCCCTTTAGTTCGATGGCAAATGCCGGATCTGTTTCAAACCGGTACTTTGGATTCGATTCGGGATTGATAACAGTCGACAGAGGTGAGGATTTGTTAGACTGGAACATGATTGGAGTACAACCTAAAGGTGTAATAACCGGTCCGGTTTGCGGGATGCATTGGCCCAATTTACTTAATGCTGATCCAAAACGCAATTCAGAATCAGTAAATGAATGGGTAAAGCTCTTAAAACCATATAACGAAAGCGCAGAGACGATGCTTGCAACTGATTCGGAGCAATTCAGGGTTCAATTGGCTCATTTCGGCTGCACAGCAGTTAAAACTGAAGAAAATGCTATTGAATTTGACTTTGTAAATACCGATTCGCTTCCTGTATCTTATTTTGAGGATGAATTCTTTATTAAAGTAAAAAGTGCTAGCAGGCTGACGTTTCAATCGAATGATATGAAGATTCTGACTGAATCGTCCTTTAGTGATAATAGTTATAGCTATCAGCTTAAATTAAAAAGATTATCAGCCGCAAAAAAGGGAGGAATAGTAGCAATAAACATTTAAAAGTCATTTCAGCTTAGCCAGTTGCCGGATTTTCAAACAGGGTGTAACTACCTGTCTATTTGAACCCTTCAAAAACTCCTAACCCGAACAGAGCAAAGTCGTACTTTACAGGATCGTTGCTGTCTAATTCCCTTAGCGATTCATCAAGCTCTGAAACTGCTTTGGCATCGCTCTGTTTACGTGAAAGAAGACCGAGTTTCCTTGCAACATTTCCCGAATGAACATCCAGAGGACAAGACAAGACTGAGGGAGAGATTGATTTCCATATTCCGAAGTCAACCCCGTTTGTATCCTTCCTGATCATCCACCTCAGATACATGTTGATCTTCTTGGCTGCCGATCCTTTAAAAGGGTCAGAGATATGCTTTTCAGCCCGCTTATCGTGGTGCGGCTCAAAGATAATCCTTCTGAATTCATGGATAGCAGGCTGCAGAGAGCTCCCGCTTTGGTACGTATTGAAAATGTCCTCCATACCGTGATGGTTAAGGTAAACATGACGGAGGCCCCGGATAAGGCTTTTAAAGTCGTCTGAATTGAAAGTCCTATGGATACTCCCCTCAATTAGTTCCAGATCATCTTCATTATGGCTCATAATGAAATCGTAGGGCGAATTTCCCATAAGCCCCATCATACGACGTGCGCTGTTGAGGATCATTGTCCTGTTTCCCCAGGCCACTGTGGCCGCCAGAAAACCGGCTATTTCTATATCCTCTTTTAGAGTATAAAGGTGCGGTATGCTTATCGGATCACTCCCGATGAATGAGGGTCTGTTGTACAAATCAACCTTTTCATCGAGAAATTCTTTCAGCTCAATTAATTTTATACTCACAACCTTTAAATTGAGCTGCAAATATAATATTGTTATCCGATTAAGTAATATTACGTTGCCTGCAGGCAGGAGTTATTGAAAAAGTCAATTTTAACGTGTTCTTCCCTTAGTGCCCTTATCGTATACCTTCGCGTCCTTCGTGTTTAATTGTTTTTTTAAACACAATGGTCACAAAGGGTGACTCAAAGGGCACAAAGAAATTTAAAAAATTTATATTCAACAGCCTGAATATGGTTAGTAAGCCGCCAGGATTTCGATGAAATTTGAATTTATTAGAATATCTTTACTTCCTGCCCGAAAATGATTAATAATTAATCTAAAACAAAATGGACAATTCCCTGAAATCCTGCAAAGACGTTTCACCTGTCAATACTAAAGCAAAATATAACATCGTATTCCTGAAATGGCTCAACCTCATCCTTTTTGTTACCCTGGTAAATTGTCTGCCAGCTAAAGGCCAGGTAAATAACAACTGGCCATCCTTCCATGGATCGGATCGTCAGAATAAATCAGCCGAAACAGGGCTTTTAAATACATGGCCTGCTGCTGGTCCTGAAAAGTTATGGGAAGCCTCCGGTATTGGCGAGGGTTACAGTTCTGTTATTGTTGCCGACGGGTTGATTTATACTGCCGGGAAATCTGAAAAACAAACTTATGTGAATGCATTTGATATGAACGGGAAACTTATCTGGAAAAAACCGAACGGCGCTTCATGGGATGTCGAAGTTTCGTGGGCATCATCATACAGCGGATCGAGGAGTACTCCGACTTACGATAACGGTGTGGTTTATCATCTCAGTGAGGCAGGCTTGCTTTCTGCATTCAAAGCAAAAACCGGGGATTTAATCTGGTCGAGAAATCTGGTGAAGGATTTCAGCGCCAAAATACCAATGTACGGCTACAGTGAATCAGTACTGATTGACGGCAATAATCTTTATGTAAAACCCGGAGGCCAGAAGGGATATCAGGTTTGTATGAACAAGATGACCGGTGCAACCATTTGGGCAAACAGTGAAATTCCTGGTGATTACGGATACAACTCTGCCGTGTTAAAAGATTTCGGAGGGTATCACCAGATAATTAACGCCAGTTCTGGCTTCTTTTACGGAATTGATACAGGAACAGGAAAGCTTCTCTGGAAGGTCGGATTTGAGAATTCTTATAAGGTCAATTGCACCGATGTTGCCACTTTTAATGATTATGTATTGATGTCAACTGGTGAAGGCGGAGGATGTCTGGTTGTAAAACTTAAATCTTCGGGTAATAGCATTACAACCGAAAAAGTATGGCAGAATAATCTGATGGACAATTATTACGGAGGTGTTCTATTGCACGACGGTTATATTTACGGCACAGGTAATAGCTCCAGGAGCTGGTATTGCCTGGATGCGCTTACAGGTAAGCAGATGTGGAAGACACCGGGCAGCGGATCGCTGACTTTTGCCGACGGTATGCTTTACCTCTATGATGAAAAAGGCACAATAAAACTTATAAAAACTTCCCCGGAGAAGTTTGAAAAAACTGGGGAGTTTAAAGTTCCAAACGGGGGTGCAGGTCCATACTGGGCACATCCGGTTGTCAGTGGAGGAAGGATGTACCTTCGTCATGCTGACAAGTTGTTTGTGTACAAAGTAAAATGATCTTATGTTGCCTAGTTGACGATTAGCCCGTCTTTTATCTGGAGAATCCTGTCGGACATCTCTGCTAGTTGCCTGTCGTGGGTGACAATTACTATTGTCTGACCGAAAGTATCGCGAAGCTGGAAAAACAATTTATGGAGTTCGTTCTTGTTTTCGGTATCGAGGTTACCCGACGGCTCATCAGCAAGAATAACAGAAGGATTATTAATAAGCGCCCTGGCAACGGCCACGCGTTGTTGTTCTCCCCCGCTCATCTCAGATGGCTTGTGGTCGGCTCGTTCTGACAGATTAAGAAACCCGAGGAGTTCTGACGCCCTCTTCTCGGCTTCAGCCTTCGTTTTTCCTGCAATATAGGCAGGGATGCATACATTTTCGAGGGCGGTGAATTCAGGCAGTAACTGGTGAAACTGAAAAACAAATCCTATATTATTGTTCCGGAAAGAAGCCAGGGCTTTTCCTTTCAGGCTGCTGACATCAGCATCTTCATAAAAGACACTGCCCGAATCGGGCCGGTCCAGAGTTCCGATTATCTGAAGAAGGGTAGTTTTGCCGGCACCGCTTGCTCCTACTATCGATACAACCTCTTTTCTTCCGATAATAATGTCGATCCCTTTCAGTACTTTAAGATCACCGTATGATTTTGTAATGCCTGATGTTCTGATCATAAGGATATCAGTCGTTCACCTCTTTATAGTTACCATCCTTCAAGTCGTTTCCCTTACTACTTTCCTGCACAGGTTCTTCGGGGGCAGAATTAGTATTAAAATTTTCATCGTTACCATAGTAACCATAATCCTGGTAGTAACCTACGTTGTTAAGGTTATCGGCAGCTGCGCCCGCATCACTTTTAATTGTATCGGTAACTTCATTCATATCCTGTCTAACGCCAGAAGTGACATCATTCATATCATTCTTTATGGAATCGGATACCTCATTGACATCTTTTGTAACACTGCTCTGAAAATCATTCACACTGCGGGAAAGCGATTCGGTTACGTCAGTCACATCTTTTCTTATATCCATTGTGCTAGTCTCCAGCTCCCTTCTTATATCATCTGTCGCCTTTTTAAAGTCGCGCATACCTCTTCCGACTGTTTTGGCGATGTCGGGCAGCTTCTCAGCACCAAACAGAAGCAACGCCACTATTATAATAACAAATATTTCCTGTCCGCTCATAATACTATTATAGGTCTTGCTTAATTATGAATGACAAAGTTAGAAAAGTTTAATGATTATTCTACTTATCCCATCGTATCGGAATAATAAAAATGGTTAATTCTCGAATCAGCAAATCTGTTTATGTTGCGATTTCCAAATTCTCCTCACGTCGATTATCTCCTAAAGAAAAAAAGCTCATAAAAAAAGGGACTTTTTTGAGTCCCTTTTTATTATGAAGATCTTATTATCAGAATTTTATTCCTTTTTTTCTGGTTGTATCGTAAACTATCGATGAAGCAACGAATATTGAGGAATAGGTTCCCACTATAATACCAATTATCATGGCAAACAGGAATCCCCTAATGGTTTCACCACCGAAGAAAAACATAGCAATAAGAACTAGTATTGAGGTAACACCTGTGTTCAATGTACGGCTGAGAGTGTCGTTCATAGCCAGGTTGATAACATCCTTTACAGGACGTTTCCGGTGAAGGGGAAGGAATTCCCTCAGACGGTCGAAAACTACAACCGTATCGTTAACGGAATATCCCATAATTGTAAGGATAGCTGCAATAAAAGCCTGGTCGATCTCCATAGTAAAGGGAAGTATGCCCCAAAACAGGGAGAAAATACCGATCACAATCATGGTATCATGTGCAATAGCTATCATAGCGCCAAGCCCATACTGCCAGTTCCTGAACCTCATAAATATATAGAGGAACATTATGACCAGGGATAATCCAACAGCCCAGATAGCTTTCCCTGTAATATCACTTGCAATTGTTGGTCCTACAGTTTCGGAACTTATTCTATAGTCTGACAGGAACTTTTCTTTCGTAACATCCGACTTTATCATTCCCTTAAGCCCATCATAAAGGGCCGACTCAACTTCGTCATCAACACCGGTTTCGCCGATCTTGAATTTTGTAGTTATTCTAACCTGATTATCACTTCCGAATGTAACAACCTGGGGGGCCTGGCCAAATACCCCGGAAAGATTACTGGCAACATCGGCTGTCTTAACTGAATTCTCAAATCGAACAACATAAGTACGGCCTCCAGTGAAATCGATACCAGGGTTCAGTCCACGAAATATTAGTGATCCGATACCAATGATTGTCAAAAGAATTGAAATTATGTAAAATATCCTTCTCTTCCCAATAAAATCGATGTGTGTATTTTTCAAAATATTGGCAGTCATCTTTATCGAGAAGGTAAGTTTTGCATTTCTCTTGAGCAGCCATTCGTATATAAGACGGGTTATGAATATAGCACAGAATAGTGAGGTGAATATACCAATAACGAGGGTAGTAGCAAATCCTTTGATCGGACCTGTACCGAAAATATAGAGAATTATACCTGTGAGAAGTGTAGTAATGTTCGAGTCTAGAATAGCTGACAATGCACCCTTGTATCCATCTGAGATGGCTTGTTTTACACCTTTGCCACCCCTTAGTTCTTCACGTATCCTTTCATAGATAAGTACGTTTGCATCGACCGACATACCCATTGTAAGAACAATACCGGCTATACCGGGAAGTGTAAGTACCGCTCCGAGAGAAGCAGAAACTCCCATAAGGAGGAAAATGTTTGCAACCAGTGCGATGTCGGCAATTGTTCCGGCGCTCCGGCTGTAATAGAATATCATGTAAAAAAGTACAATGAAGAAAGCAATTATGAAAGAATTCATACCTGAAGAGATAGCTTCCTTACCAAGTGTCGGACCAATTATTGTATCGGATATGATTCTTGCAGGAGCAGGCAGCTTACCTGACTTAAGAATATTTGCAAGGTCATCAGCTTCTTCTATTGTGAAGTCGCCTTCAATTTCGGTGTTTCCTCCTGTTATTTCATTCTGTACCCTGGGGTAAGAACGAACATAACCATCGAGAACAACTGCAAGACAACGTCCGATATTTTCCCGGGTCATCCTGGCCCAGGTCTTTGAACCTTCACCGTTCATCGTCATGTCAACCTTGATATCGTTACCTGATGTTCCTGAAGTTGACCTTGCTGAAGTAATTACGCCTCCATCGAGAGGTGCTCGGCCATCGCGGGTTGTAACTTTTATTGCATGAAGTTCATACATTGTTTTTGTAGGGTCATACTTATAAGGATTCTGACTCCATAAAAGTCTAAGATCGCGCGGGAACAAGGCTTTCACCTGGTTCATTTTCAGGTATCTGTTTATCCTTGATGTATCTTTTGAACTTGCAAGCCCAACCATACTTGATTGCAGTGGCTGGCCTTCGGCTGTCACCCTTGGGTTAAGCAATCCAAAGAGCGGATTTTGAAGTGTAAACTGCTCTCTGGTAGTAGCTTCGGCAACTGAGGTTGTATCTTTTCCGATAAGGTCGAGTAGCGACTGATCTTTCTTTGCAGTATCTGCGACAGCACCTTTTGTTTCTGCCGGGGTAGAGGTAATACTGCGGTCAGTATTTGCACTGATATCTTTAAGGAGATCGTTAGCAGCTGAAAGATAGCCAATTATTTCAGTGTTTTCATAGGTTTCCCAGAACTCAAGATTAGCAGTTCCCTGAAGAAGCTCACGTACCCTTTTTGGGTTAGTCTGGCCGGGAAGCTCAATAAGTATTCTGCCCTTTGTCGATAAATTGGTAATATTAGGCTGAACAACACCAAACCGGTCTATCCTGGTTCGGAGAATATTAAAAGCATTTGTAATAGCAGAGGTAACTTCGGTGTCAAGAACTTTCAAAACATCAGCATTGGTAGAATTGAAGTTAATCTTCTCCTTTAGTTCAGGAGTACCGAAGATGGCTGCAAGTTTTGCATTGGGGTC
>CAIMVD010000216.1 GCA_903844815.1 uncultured Bacteroidota bacterium
TAACAGGTGTAGTAAAAGTAAATGATTTCTGGAAACTCTCATTCTTATGGACTATAAGCAGCGGTCATAGAATAAATTTCCCAGTGGCTTATGTCAATTCCAATCCTTATTCCTATGGGTATAATGTATATGATGGACTAAACACAAGAAAATTACCGGTTTACCACAGACTTGATTTGGGAGCTGAATGGCAGAAAAAGGGAAAAAACGGGAGACCCTTTGGCTTCAGGTTTAGCCTCTACAATGCTTATTACAGGCTCAATGCCTATTACTTGTATGTAAGTCATGACAATCAGTATGGCAGCCAGGGGAATTTAATCAGCAGTAATGTCAGCGTAAAAAAAATGACCTTCCTTCCAATTATCCCGTCGATAAATTTTTTCTACAAATTCTGAAAAATGTATAAATTATATTTAAAATATATTCTTGTTCTGATATCAATTTTTCTTGTTGCTTGTGACATTACAAAGACAGTTGATTATGATGTTCCTTTTTCCATTAATAAAATTGTCATCACAGGGTTTATCGGACCCGATCAGGGGGCAGAAGCATTTATAAGTACTTCACACCAGCCATTGTCTTTGTCTGACGATTCAATTTATGACGCCAGAGTGTCACTGTTTGAAGATGGTGTTCTGGTGGAGAACCTTAGCAGAAACAATGAATCAATTTATGTTTCAGATGGATTCGTTCCAAAACCCGGGAAAACCTATTCAATAAAAGCTGAAATTAATGGATTCATTGCTGCTGAATCGGAACCCGAGCTTATTCCCTCACCAGTCAGGCTTGATAGTGTAAGGTATCTGTTAAATATGGATGATGAAGTATTAATTAGATTATACTTTAAAGACCCACCCCTTAAAAACTACTATGCAGTTAAGATTGTAAGGAGTTTTAATGATACCATATTGGCTAAGTCAGATGTGGTTTACAGGATTTTTAATCCTTCTGCTGTGTTCAGTGATAAGTTGTTCAGTTCCCAGGGTTATTCTTATGAAAGAAAACTAAGTTTAGCTGCAGGAAGGGTTAATAATAAACCTTTGTATTATAATCATATAGATGTTATATTATTCAGCATCACAGAAGCAGGTTATGAGTTTTTTAAGGATGTTGATGAATTCGATTATACGAATGGTGATATGTTCACTACTGCCATTCAAATTCGATCAAATATTATAAATGGGTATGGAATTTTTGCGGCATACTCCGCGGATACAGTTAAACTAAATATAGATTTATGAAAAAAAGTATCTTTTTACCTGTTTTAATGGTTTTGGCTATGGGAGTTGATAAATGGCAGACATATCTAATAAATAGTAAAGAGTTAGCTTGAATTGAACAATTATGATAAGTCCTTAGAAAATTACAAAATTAAGTTGCCATACTCCTACAGGGCACAAAATTTTGATTTCAAACACAAGTAATTCACACTTAATATTTAAATATCTATGAAGAACAAATTATTTTTCCTCATTCCTATTCTCTTAGTTTGTTTCCATGTGGAAGGCCAGAAAAGCAGTATTCATATCAGGGCAGGGATCACAAATTGTACAACTAAAACAATGCTTGTACCAAATACCGGCACTGCCCTGTCAGGTTTTGATCCAAGAATAGGGGCATTATTAGGAGGAAGGTATGATTATAGATTATCAAGACATTTGCATACCGGCACTGAAATCTTATACCAGCTTAAAGGGAATAGCTCAATGGCGCCAGATGCCGAGAAAATCTATTCTAATCATTATCTGAGTTTGTCCCCATATATAACTGCATTTCCGTTTATAAATTCGGAAAACAAATATATTTCATGCATTGCTCCTGAGATAAGTTTCGATTACAATCGTTTCTTAGGAACAGATAAAATCTGGAAGCCATTCGAAGAAGTCAAATTTTATAAATATGAGCTGGGCTATACTCTGAAGTTAACATATCAGCCCGATAAATTTGGAATTCAATTTTTTTATTCCAGGTCCTTAACTCCGTATTATGTAACTCATTCTTACACGCCGGTAATGGATGATTATAAATATAGTTTTGTATCGGGAGTCGCCATTTTATATAAAATATTCACTCCACACAGTAAACCTTAAAAACAAACAACTCAACATTTTGCGGGAAAACATTCAGATATGGTTCTGGACTATTTTTCATGGCCTGTTAAAATAAGCATTTGACAAAAAACATATTGCCAGTTCTGTTAGCAACATATATTCTCCCGGATTTTTTAAATTGATTTGGGAGATAAAGGTTTATTTTAATGTAGTAGAAACAAATGTATACAGACAGGTACGGCAAATATCAGGCTATTATCATTGCTCAGGGCATCTCATACGTGGTTTACAGTTTGGTGTAACCCTGCGAGTATTTTATTAATATGATACACGAAGTTTTTGTCCTGCCTCTGTTACCTTCAGCCCACCTTCGACCTACCGGTTTCAGAAGCCACCCTCATTTATTTTGTCTTCACATTCCTGCTCCGAAAAAGAGGTCAATTACGAACAAAAAACATGAGAAATTGAATGCTTTCGCAAACCTGAAGTAACTCCGAATTCCTGCCTGAAGCTATAGTCTTAATAATTAGACAAATACAAAGTTCATAAAAACTCCAGGTTGACTTTTTTGGTACTCAGGTTGACCATTTTTGTACAAAAGTCAACCAACAATCTCAGAACCGAGTGTTAAATTGCAGCAAACCAAATCACTTTATTATGAAGACTTTCATTAAAACAATCCTGTTCGCGGCTTGCCTTTTGGTATCATTGTTTTTGTTTGCCGATTCAATTCCAACCCTGGGTACCTGGGATACAAAAGGAGTACGCACTCTCGTACCACCACCTCCTGCAGCCTATATTGAAGGGGATACCCTTTCAATCTACCTTGCCATGCCCCTCTCAAATCTTTCAGTACTCGTTATCAATTCAGAAGGAAATATAGTCTACCAGGGAAGCATCACATCAAACATACCTGATTATACCTGTAATATCCAGCTTGCCATCCCTGCCGGAGAATACCAGCTGCTGATGATTCATTATTATGGAACGCTGTCGGGAACATTTGACATCGAGGAGTAAATGCTTAATATTTTGATTGAACATGCTGAATTTTAATCTCAAAATGGCAGAATACATGAATAAATCTGACTCATGCAATATTTTAAGGAGATTAACAACTACCGATTTTGGAAACATTATCGGTATTAGTAAATCGCATTTCATGTTTGACTCAGGTCACAATCCTTAAACTTACTTTTTGAATTTTAACACCGTCCAACTATGATATCACCCAGACGGGTAAAAGTTTAAAAACGTGCTTTCTTCTTTTGTAATTATTGGTACAATTAATGGCACATTTTTTGAGTCATAAATATTAATAACTCAACGACTATGAAAACTATTATTAAAATTTCTATCCTATTGTGTTTCTTGATATTGTCATGTCATAAAACCGATTCAGAATATATGAATTCTAATCAATGGAACATGACCAGAGTTGAAGGTATAAATACGGGAGTTATAAATCAAACTATTTCCCTTACAGTTTTTTATCCAACATCTAGCGGCTGTGATATTTTTGATAAGTTTGATCTAAAATACGCGAAAAATAATATTGTGTCAATAAGAGCTTTTGGTCATACTGAAAATTCAGAATTATGTACTCAGCAAGCTATTGAAAAAAGCACCACATTTGAATTCACACCAGCTTCGAAAGGCGTTTTTGAACTTAGATTTACTAATAAAAACAATGCCTATTTTACATATAACTTGATAATCAATTAGTTTTATAAATGAATAATGAGTGTTTGGGGTGCTCGTTTATGTTCTGGTGAGATTCCATCAGATTATTCAGTCACGTTAGGGGATAATAACATAGCGCTCAACTTCTTAAAGATTATCAGAAAAGACTTTCTACTGGATGATTGTAAAGTTTTCTATTCTGAACTTAATGATGATTTAAGGAAGCCATTAATAGATAAATTGGCCCTGTCATATTTGCACGCCTACAGGCTGCTTCAAGTCTGTCGTTTCCCTCTTTGTCGGCGAACCTTAAGACGTCATGGCAGCCATCATACATCCGCTCGATAAATGTTTTTGCATCTATTAGCTTATTAATTGCGATCCTTATTTGTTCCCCGGTTCATTCAGCTACCTAAGTTGAAGTTGAATCTCTTCGGAAATAATCCGAAATACAAGACATGGACAAGTGACCAAAAAATCAGACACAAATATTTGGCGACTCAAAAATTTAGTAATAACTTTGTAATTACTTATTAAATATTAATCATGGAAGTATCGGTTATAAAGATTGGAAATTCGAGGGGGATAAGGTTCAGCAAAACTATTATCGATAGATATAATATTCGTGATACTGTCGAAATGATTCTGGATGAAGGACATATCATCATCAAACCCATTTCAAGACCCCGAAAAGGCTGGGACAAAGCTTTCATTGAGATGCATGCAAACGGTGACGACAAACTCATTATGCCAGACCTTTTTGAAGAAGAAAACCTGGAGGAATGGAAATAAGACAGTATCAAATCATTCTTGTAAACCTCGATCCAACGATTGGCAGCGAGATTAAAAAAACAAGACCTTGTGTTGTGATTTCCCCCGACGAAATGAACAACCACTTAAGGACAGTTGTAATAGCCCCGATGACAACCAGTTCTAAAAACTATCCAACCCGGGTCGGGATAAAGCATGCCAGCAGGATTGGCTGGATAGTACTTGATCAAATCAGGACTATCGATAAACAACGTATAATCAGGGACCTTGGAAAACTATCGAAACCTGAAATCAGGGAGGTCAAATCTATTCTTAAAGAGACCTTCGTTGACTAGAATTAATACACATCTCCCCGACCGCCCGTTTCATGCTCACCCCTCATTTATTTCATCTTCACAACCCTTCTCCGAAAATGAGGTCAATTCCAGCAAAAAAGCATGAGAAATTTCATGCTTCCGCGAAGCTGAAGTAACTCCGAACTTCCAACGAAAGCTATAGCATTAATAGTCAGATAAATATAAAATTGAGTAAAAAGCCGGATTGACAAATTTGGTACTCAGGTTGTTTTATTAACATAACTTGATCTCCAGTCCTGAGGATCACGGCTTGTGTGCAAAATTGCTTCAACTTTAACGGTTTTATTTTGCTCGTTCACACGGTAATGA
>CAIMVD010000217.1 GCA_903844815.1 uncultured Bacteroidota bacterium
GCAATGCTGAAAGTATAGCATAATAAGTGATATACATTAAAGAATTCGACAGTATAAGGAAAACAAAATCCCTGTTCCAGATCTTCTCGTTCACCGCTTCAAAACTTTAAAAACATGAAGCAAAGTTATCAAGAAAAGAATTAATATCAGGTTCTTCCTTCCCTTATACGACGTATCAGATTATCGTAATCATTCAACAACAGAAGCATCTTCTCTATGTTGAAATCGTCAGCAGAGCTTATCAGGTCATTACCATAATTCAGCAGGGAGGATGATCCGAAATCGTTTGCAAGGATAACAAGTGAATTGCCAAAATCCCGCACTCCTCCTATTGGCTGTAACTCTCTGAATGTGATTAGTTTTTCCCTGTAGTTTTGGTCGAGTTCATTGATCAGGAGCATTAGCTCATGGTCATTCAGGCTATCTGGGGATGTTACGGATTCGATTTCATTGATTATGGGAGCGATAGTATCATAGGGAAGGAACCTGCAAAGTTCCTTATAAAGCTCTCCTAACGATACTGGTTTTCTCAGCAAACCCGAGAAGTCGCTCTCATGTATCTGGTGAACATTGTACTTCATCACCGAGGCTGAATAAGCCAGTACAGGGACTTCTTTCATCTCCTCCCTTTCCTTAAGTTTTTTGAGGAAGGCAAAGCCATCCATTCCCGGCATACGGATGTCTGTTATAATCAGATCGGGCCTGTTGGCTTCGGCAGATGCCAGGCCCTCATAACCATCGCTGGCAAGAAAAATTTGCAGTCCTGAATCTTTCAGTGCATCCCTTATAAAGATGCGGTTATCCGTTTTGTCGTCGACGATGAGAATCGATGAATCCTTAAATCTCACGGCTCCGGTATTCACTGCCAGTGAGTCTGTTTTCGATTCAAAATCATCATTGAACATGGTGTTGGGGATACTGACCCTGAAAGTACTCCCATTGCCTGATCTGGAACTAACTGACACGGTTCCCCCCATGAGGTTTGTCAATTGTTTTGTTATTGAAAGCCCGAGGCCCGTTCCGTGGCGGTTAATCTCTTCCGCCTGGACAAATTCCATGAAAATAATATCCAGCATCGATTCCTTTATTCCGATACCGGTATCTTCAACTTCAATATTCAGAACCGCCTCTTTTACAGTTTCACCTGAAGCGGTAAGAAAGGTTTCTTTGTCGGACATCCAAACTCTTATTCCTACATGTCCGCTATTTGTAAACTTCACCCCGTTTTCCACAAGGTTGACCAGTATTTGCAGTACACGGGCTTCGTCAATGCAAATGGCTGCAGGAGTGTCCGGATGAAGGTCAAGAAAATAACTGATGTTTTTTGAAGCAAGTTTAGCCTTGAATATTTTCTCAAGTTGCGAGAAGAAGAAGAATGTTCCGACATAAGAATACTGGAGTTCCATCTTGCCGGCTTCGATCTTTGAAAGATCAAGTATGTCATTAATTAATGCCAGCAGGCTTTTCCCGCTGGTTTTAAGATATGAAATGTATTCCCTCTGCAGTTTGTCGGTTAGTATGCCTTCAAGGATTTCAGAATATCCCAGAATTGCATTCATCGGGGTCCTTATTTCATGGCTCATGTTTGCCAGGAACATGCTTTTGGCTTTATTTGCGTCTTCGGCAGCCCTTCTGGCTATTTGCTCCTGTTCCGACTTCTTGCTTTCCGTAATGTTGCGGCCGATGGATTGCATCTCTATAACCGTATCGCGTGCATCAAAGATGGCAGTTTCGGTCCATTCTTTCCATTCCGTGGTTCCATCGGGCATTGTGGTAGTTGCCACATAAGAGAGGGAACTGTTTTCAGGGTTATATTGCCCTATCCTTCCTGCTAATTCATGTTTTTCCTGCTCAGGGAGCAGATCGAGGACTTTTTTCCCCAGAAGCTGTTCCTCTGACATACCAAACTCCCTGCAAAACGGTTTATTAACGAAGGTAAGGGTAGTATCGGGCAGAAACCTGCAAATTAATTCCTGCTGAGTATGTACCACCGAATCGAGGAGCTGCTCGTTCTTTCTCTGTTCGTCAATTGAGATACTGCGCATCTCCTCAACAGCAATCCCTGCGGCAATCATCCTCATGATTTGCTCATCATTCTCTTCAGAAACATAATCCTTGCAAAATAGTATTGTAAGAGTTCCCAGTTCCTTGTTGTCGAGCATCACAGCATGACTGTAGTATGTTTTCATTCTGGTAAAATGGCAGACATTACCTTTTTTACTGCAATCAAACCTAAGGGATGGAAAATGAATAAAGCCGTTGTTGCTGGCCTTTCTGATTGAATCAAGGCATGAGTTGCAATCTTTATTGAACGGCCATTTAGCGCTTTCGGAAACCTCAACACCAAATTGGACAAATCGCTCATCGGTGCGTTCGTAAACCGCAATATCGGCTAAAAGCAGTTCCAGACAATTACGTGTAAGAAGGTCAATATTGGAATGAGGATCCGGCCCAAACGACAGAAAACTATTTGTTAATTTTGAAAGCCTGGTACGTGATTTCTCTATTTTATCAAACTGCTGAATAATGGTCCTGTTCTTTTTTCGTGTCACAATCTGTGCGAGGACCTGCTGGACAAAAATCCCGAAAATTACATCTCTTTCGCGGTCGAGGTTATCATAAAACTGCTCTTTTCTTTGCATGATACCGCCGGCAACAAATAGGGAAATGTTGTTTTTATCATCGGATAATTCTATACCATAGGCCTGTTCTATCGGGAAAACAATTTTAAGAAGTTCTAATTTGTCACTGGTTATGTTGAGCATATTTCGCAACTTTCCTGCATCAAGCATAGATATAAGGACATGATGAACAGTAAGGTAATCCGGCATGCTGATATTGAAGCCCTCAATGCCGAAGAGCGGCTCCTGTTCCGTGTCAAGATCGCGGATCAGTACAAGGCCGGTCTCTACCTCAAAGATATCGACAACTGCTTCCGAAACCAGCCTCGTAAATTCCTCATCGCTCATCTCCATGAAGGCATTCTGACTAAAGGAATGCATTCGTTTATGCAGGGCGATCTCATTGTCAAGCTTATGACGGATATTTATCATCTGTTGCTCAACAGTAGAAAATCTTGTTACCCTGAGTTGGAGATCGTTATATAAAGCTAGCAGCTCATCATACGCAAGAGGTACGGTTTTTCCCGGTTTGACAGTTTCTCCCACGATACAAATATCTATTTTCTATATATAATATAAAGAGCAGTAGTGTAGTTATGATAGGAATTTTTGCCATTTAGTCTTGCAAATTCGCCGAAACCGTACATTCCGAGCCAGGGAATTATCTCTCCCTCCTTCGTAAACGGTTGTTGCATCCTGTTAACAAGTTCTTCCTTCAGTATCCTGTTGAAAAGGAATTTGCCTCTTGCCAGGCAATCGGCATGAAACATAGCCACAAGCTCATGCCCTTTTATTGCTGCCGCCATGGAATTGACCATTTTGTCCATTTTACTGAAGATCATGTCTTCATCACGTTTTGTGAGCCATAGCTGGGTCCCTTCCTGAACTGTTGTCGAATACAGGATGACATCGTTTTCGTGGTGGGTCACAACCCTTAGAATATGATTATTCCCATACGCCCCGGCCATCTCAGGCTCAAGTCGTTCTGCCAGTGCACCTATCGGTATCGAATCTCCGCATGTTGCCGTTGCGTCGAGTCCCAGTCTTCTGAGATACTCCGGCCATGCTGGCTTTCCGTCAAGTTCAATGATCTTGTAACCCTCGGCTTTTGTGACCACAAGAGGATCTGCCACCGGCACAAAACCATGAGTGGCCTGAGTTTCGACTGCAAGAGTAGGATCGGAGAATCCCACCATAAATGCTGCATGTTCAAACACCTTGTCATCAACTACCTGTACACTTGTAACGCCCCTCATATTATCGGATGATGTCGCTCCGAAAACCGTAACCCCGGTGCCGAATACCTCTTCGATGGCTGCTATGCAAAGGTCGTTGTCGATGTCAATTCCCGATGCCAGAAAATATATCATGTTTACCCCACTGTCGCTCGAATAAAGCTCCTTTGCAATCTCAAGGCATTTTTCATAAGAATTATACCCGTAAATACCGTCGGCCCAGGATACTGCAAACTCTTTACCCCTTACTGCCATAATGGCAATGTCCTTCATGGTTTCGCTTACTCCTTCCCTGCCTACAATGCCGCAGCATGAAGAGGCAACAACCCTTGCCCCCGGTGCCATTTCCCTTACTTGTGCCGTTAGCTCGGCAAAATTATGTCCCATGGAAGCATGGATCATTACCAGGTTGCAGTCTGAAACATTTTCACCCAGAGCCGATTCCATACATTCTGTAATGCCCCTTCTGGCATTGACCGATCGCGTGCTAGCGGAAAAGAATTTTAGCATATTGCTTAAAGTTTAATGGATTATTATATGTTTAATAAGTAGCATGTTTTGTGTTTTCAGAATTTGACACCCATTACGAGGATATCATCAGTTTGTTCATTGCTGCCTTTCCATTCCTTATGGGCATCATGCAGAATCTGGCACTGTTGTCCCATTGAGAAACCATGAATATTCGACAATAAGTCAAGAAACTGTCTGCGTTTGTACTTCTTGTCATCGCGGCCACCGAACTGATCATAATAGCCGTCGGTTACTAGGTAAACAACCTCACCTTCTTTCAGATCATATGAATGGGAAGTGAAAGAATTTTGATTTTCAAAAAATCCTATCGGGATTCGGTCGGTTTTCAGCTGGGTAATCTTTTTCCCGTCAGTGATTATCAGGGAATTATATGACCCTGAATAGCGGAGACGATGTTCCTGTTCCGAGAAGACCACCACCACACCCTGCAGACCATCTTTTACATCAAAGTTGATCTTTGTCTGTCCCAGGGAACGAATAATGCCTTCCCTAAGTTCCTCGAGAATATGAGCAGGCTCGATGATTTTCCGTCTTAGCACTATCTCGTTCAGCAGAGTCATGCCCAGGACACTCATCAAAGCTGCCGGCACCCCGTGCCCGGAACAATCCATTACTGCAACTACATGCTGGTCTTCAATCTTTGAATGCCAGTAGAAGTCTCCGCTCACAATGTCTTTTGGCAGGAAAAGTATAAAGTGGTCTGGCAGGGGTACTCCGGAAGCATCCATCCTGGTGAGAATAGCTGACTGGATAAGTCCTGCATATTCAATGCTCTTGGTTATCTGATAGTTCTTCGAATTGATCTCATTAATGTATCGTACCTGCGAATCATTTGATCTCTTGAGACGGATCTGGGTATTAACCCGTGCTACAAGCTCGTCTTTAATAAATGGTTTTGTAATATAATCCACTGCCCCGCACCTGAATGCTTCTACTATGCTTGCCGTATCAGTCTTTGCCGTTATGAAAACAATAGGAATATCGCTGAATGCAGGATCTTTCTTAATCATGGAACAGACCTCATAACCGTCAATATCCGGCATCATAATATCAAGTAGAATAAGATCAAAACTCACCCTTTTCAGCCATTGTAATGCAGAGATTCCATTTATAGCAAATTCAAGTTTCAATCTCTCATTTTTCAGATAGCTTCCAAGAAGGTGAAGGTTCCTGACGTTATCATCGACTATCAGAACGGTAGAAATGCCGTGTGTTATATTCTCACTCATCAAAACGTTGTTCAATAATTCATTATGAACGATCAAATAAGATAATTATCCCACTTGAATCATTTCTGAATTAAATTTATCATTAATTAATTTTTTCCCTCAGTAATCGCAAACATATGAAAAATGACGCAAAATATGTGAAAAACAAAAGAAAACTTATGCGCCTTTTTATAACGCCTGCTCAAATGCTTAAACAAATTTTCAGCTGAATTACTTTCCTGGTTTCATCGGGAATGTGTTAAAAATTCAAATCTGCCGTGTAATGATGATTAACAATTGTGAAAGAATAAATGTAATTTTGGTAACCATAAGAACAAATGCTGTTTAAACCGTAAAAAACAATTTGACCCTTCGTCATGAATTTACTTCTCCCGAAAATTCGCAGTTCCTTATTCCGGACGCTTATTGTATTCTGCTTCTTTGCTTTAAACGGTTGCGGTATTAACCCCCCGCATGAAAAAGGAGCCTTTAAAAAGGGTGAATTAGTTGAGATAGTGAAAATGGATACATCCATTCATTTGGATATCAGATACGCTACAGGCAATAACTTCGCAGGCAGACCGGTTTATAATCAGGCCCGCGCCTTCCTGCAAAAACCTGCAGCGGAAGCATTGGTACGGGTGAACAATGAATTGAAGGACCTTGGATACGGTCTTACAGTCTTTGACGGCTATCGCCCGTGGAGCGTCACCAAATTATTCTGGGATATCACTCCTGAAGAGAATAAAAAATTTGTTGCAAACCCCAAAAATGGCTCAAGGCATAACAGGGGTTGTGCCGTTGATCTGACTCTTTATGAACTCGCCACAGGAAAAGAGGTCGCAATGCCCGGTGATTACGATGAGATGAGCGAACGGTCATATCCCGATTATACCGGAGGAACAACGGAACAACGCAGGCTGAGAGACCTGCTAAGAAGTAAAATGGAAGCCAATGGGTTTACCGTTTATAATGTAGAATGGTGGCATTTTGATTATGGCGACTGGAAGTCATACCGGATCGAAAACATCAGCTTTGAAGACATTAAGCAGACTGTAAAGAATGGTGAAAAATGAAATACTGTTTAATACTTTAACACAAAGAAATTCACTGTTTCTCTTGTGACAAATCAGAATTAAAGCAGTTCTGACTATTCTTCTATTTCAACAATAACCTCTACTTCAACCGCCCAGTTAAAAGGCAACGAAGCCATTCCTACCGCCGAGCGTGCATGCTTTCCTTTGTCGCCGAAAATTTCGACCATAAAATCGCTGTAACCGTTTATTACCTTGGGCTGGTCTTTAAAATCTTCCGTGCAGTTTACCATGCCGGTCACCTTAACGATACGTTTTACCTTGTTAAGAGTTCCAAGCTCACTCTTAATAACTGCCAGGTGGTTAATTGCAGCAAGCCGGGCTGCTTCATAACCCTGTTCTATGGTAAGATCTCTGCCTAACTTCCCGATTACTGAAGTATTATCGGCCCGCACGGGTCCTTTGCCCGAGAGGTAAAGCAGATTGCCAACCCTTACGGCGTTTACATAATTAGCAACCGGATTTGATGGGGCTACTAACACAATTCCCTTTTCCTTAAGCCTTGTCTCCGCATCCTGGGCAGTAACAGCAAGTGAAAAAACCAAAATGGAAATGAATAGCAGGCAAATCTTTTTCATGTTATTTTAGCTTAATAAGGTTAGTTATTTAATTCTGTCAGGGCTTTAACAAGAACATCGAGATCGGCAGTGGTTGTGTAGACATTTGGCGTAATACGGCAGCCATGCACTCCGGCTCCATCGATTGGTGCAGTATAGATCTTGTACTTTTTAAACAAAACATCTCCCAGATCATTTGGCTTCATATCCCTGATGCCAACATTCGCTATTCCGCATGAACGTAGCGGATCTGCAGGGGTATTTAAAATGACTTTTGGAAGGTCCCTGACTTTTGAGGTCCAGTAATTCTGAAGGTATCTTAACCTTGCTTCCTTTCGTTCAGCACCAATGACATTATAGAAATCAATTGAATCAGCAATTGTAAGATCAGTATGGGCCGGGTGAGTTCCTATATGGTTAAGTCTTGAAATATCATCCGGCTTTCTTTCTCCCTCGGCAAGAAGGGGCCATACACCTCCGATTCTTTCTTTCTTTACATATAAAAATCCCGCTCCCAGCGGAACACTCATCCATTTGTGAAGGCTGGTCCCGAAATAATCGCAATCAAGGTCCGTGATGGCGAATTTAATGTGAGCAAATGAATGAGCTCCGTCAACCATTACCTGAACTCCCCTCTTGTGCGCCATGTCGCAAATCTTCCGTACAGGCAGAATATGTCCTGTAATATTAATCATATGACAGACCATCAGAAGCCTTGTCTTTTCTGTAATGGCTGAAGCGTAAAGATCTACTATCTCCTCATCGGATTTAGGATGAAGAGGCACCGATACCACTTTATTAACAATTCCGAATCGTTTGGAAGACTGTTTGAACATCTCGAGCATTGCTCCATAATCCTGTTCAGCCATTATGGCTTCATCACCAGCTTTCCAGTCGAGTCCTCCGATTATCATGTCGAGCGATTCAGTGGTATTTCTTGTAATAATAAGTTCATCCGGTGAACAGCCCGCCACTGCGGCTAGTTTCGCAGCCATTGATTTCTTATTGTCAAACTGAACCGTGCGCATGTAATACGAACCCTGAAGGTTTACCTCCCTAACATGTCCTATGAACTTTTCAAGAACTTGTTCAGGCAGAAAATTATAATAACCGTTTTCAAGATTAATATAATCCGGTTTTAGTTTGTATCCCTTTCGCATAGTAGCCCAGAAGTCTTCATCCCCGGCAAGCTTTTCTGGCGATACTGCCGATACGCCCCTTACCAGTTCTGCAAGATTATCAATGCTCATCATGCTTCCCAAACCGACTATGCCGGCACTCTTAAGAAAAGTCCTCTTATCCATTTGTATTTTTTTATATAAAGATAATGATCCAATTTTAATAAGTACCCCCTGATTTACAATAATAAAAGTATAAAACAGGAAAAAGTAAGCCAGACACTAGAATTAAACCGGGATATTAGCCAAATTTGCATAGTATTTACTGCATGTCACCTGAGATGAAAACAGAATTATTTGATAATGCCGATATGGTAGCATCCAGGGCTGCCTCAATTATTGCCGGAGAGGCCCGCAAAGCTTTCGCCTTGCGAGGAAGGTTTATATTCGCGGTTAGTGGTGGCAAAACACCCTGGAAAATGCTTCGTGCCCTGGCTGATGAAGATGTACCATGGGAAGGAATGTATGTACTTCAGGTTGATGAACGGCTGGCTCCTTACGGACACCCGGACAGAAATATGACTCATTTGCTCGAAAGCCTCATGGGACATTCTCCCATCCTTGCGGAAAGGATAATTGCTATGCCCGTGGAAGAAAAAGATAGCGAAACGGCTGCTGTCCTTTATGAAAAAACGATCTGCAAAATAGCCGGCTCACCAGCAATAATTGATCTTGTTCATCTTGGTCTCGGGCCGGATGGTCATACTGCTTCCCTTATTCCGGGAGATCCGGTTCTCGATATTACTGACAGGGACGTAGCTGCCACCGGGATCTACCAGGGAAGAAGACGGCTGACATTAACTTATCCGTTAATTAATCGGGCCAGAAAGATTCTTTGGGTTATTACAGGAAGTGAAAAGAAAGAAATGCTTCAACGCCTGATTGAAAGGGATGCTTCTATTCCTGCAGGGCGCATTTCAATTGAAGAATCCGTGATTCTGGCCGATGAGGATGCTGCAGGGCAGAGTTTTTAAAATGCCTTTTTTTTCAATTCCTGAAAAACACTAAACTCATAAATATCCTTAAAAACTGAGGATAATTGTTCTAAAGTACAATGTTGGTATTAATGATTTGCTACATTTAATCCCGAATAAAATCGATCAACCTTAATAAATATCAGATTATGAAAGTTAAAGAAAATGAAAACAAAGGACTGAATCGCCGTGATTTTCTCGGCCTTTCTGCCATCGGGCTTACAGGCCTGACCATCCTGCCAAGTTACGTAATAGACGGTGTACGGGTAGCTCCGAGCGACCGTGTTCTGATGGGAACAATAGGATTAGGCCGTCAGGCTCTCTCCGACTTCAGGGGTTTCGCAGGAGTTCCCGGTCTCCAGGTAATAGCATGCTGCGATGTTGATTCCGTCAAACAACAGCGTTTCAAAAAGACTGTTGAGGACTGGCAGAAAGCAAAGGGACTCGCTCCCCGCTGCGATACATACGAACAATACGAACAGTTACTCGAACGCAAGGATATTGATATCGTTGAAGTAGTTACCCCCGACCACTGGCATGCCCTGATGACAATTCATGCCTGCCAGGCAGGTAAGGATGTTTATGTTCAGAAACCTCTCTCATATACTATCAGGGAATCCCTTAAAATGATAAGAGTTGCCCACGACAATAAACGTGTTGTTCAGGTTGGTAGCCAGCAGCGTTCAAGCAAGGAGTTTCAGAAAGCCATTGAACTTGTTCAGGCAGGAGCAATAGGCCATATTGAAAAGATCTATGCAAAGGTTGGTGATCCACCAAAGCCGCTCGACCTGCCCGCAATGCCAATACCGGCAAACCTGAACTGGAACCTCTGGCTGGGACCTCTTAATGATGGCAAAATAGTTTACAACTCCGATCTCGCTCCGCAGATTACTCTCGATCCGGTACAGAATGAAACCCTCTGGGGAGCATGGCGCTGGTATCTCGAAACAGGCAATGGTTATACTGCCGACTGGGGCGCTCATATGTTCGATATAGCTCAAGCTGCGATAGGAATGGATGGCTCAGCACCAAGCGAGATAACCCCAAAAGGATATAACGGAACGCAGTATATGACATTCAAATATCAGACCGGTGTTGTTATGACTGAACAGCCTTATCTTGAGGATAATCCAGGTGCTCAGGGTATCAAATTCATTGGCACAAAAGGATGGATCGAAGTGGCTCGTGGTTACATAGCATGTTCCGATCCTTCACTCATCCCTGCCGAGATAGCAGGCAGACGTCCGCAGCCAAGACCAGCCGGACCTCCCGCACAAAGACCTGCAGGACAACCAGCCCAGAACCGTCCCGCCCCGACACAGGCCGGATTACAGTTCGAAATAAGTTCACCGCATATGCAGAACTTTGTCGATTGTGTAAGGTCGCGCAATAAGCCGATTGCAACAATCGAAAAAGGAGCCAGTACAGCCATCACCTGCTGCCTTGGCAATATTGCAAATGAGCTGAAGAGACCTCTGAAATGGGATCCTGCAACTTATACCTTTATAGATGATGCTGAAGCTTCAAATCACAGGCTGATGCATTACGAATACAGAAATCCTTACACACTTTAGGCTTTCAACGAACAAATAAGGTTGTATTTTTCTCTGTGTCTCTCTGTGTAACTAAAAGCTAAGAACTTACACAGAGTTACACAGAGGTTTTAATACAACCTCTTTTTTTGTGGAACCTCTGAAACAGTATTAGCATTATATTTGCCACCATTAAATATTAATTATTCCCGCTATGTCAAAACTGTTCTCCCCTCTGACGATAAAGAATGTTACCATGAAAAACAGGATAGCCATGGCTCCCATGTGCCAGTACTCGGCGAAGGATGGTTTCACAAATGACTGGCACCTGACACACTATGGCAGCAGGGCAGCAGGCGGAGCAGGTCTTTTAATAGTTGAAGCAACTGCCGTTTTGCCTGAAGGAAGGATCACCCCAGGCGACATGGGAATATGGAGCGACGAACATATAACCTGCCTAAGCAGAATTGCTGACTTCATAGAGCAACAGGGTTCCGTACCCGGAATACAGCTGGCACACGCAGGAAGAAAAGCCTCCTGTGCCCTTCCTCATGAAGGAGGAAAACAACTCGATGAAAAACACGGCGGCTGGCTAACCCTTGCTCCAAGTGAAATACCATTTGCTTCGGGTGAAAGGAACCCACAGTCGCTGAACAAGGAAGGTATTGATAAGGTGATTTCTGCTTTTAAAACTGCGGCAGGAAGAGCATATTCTGCCGGTTTTAAGGTGATCGAAATTCACAGTGCCCACGGCTACCTTTTGCAGGAATTCCTATCTCCTCTGAGCAACCAGCGTACCGATGAGTATGGCGGGCCTTTTGAAAACCGTATCCGCCTGTTGCAACAGGTGATCGATGCAATTAAGCTGGTGTGGCCCGCCGGCTATCCTCTCCTTGTCCGTATCTCGGCAACTGAATGGACCGATGGCGGATGGACACCTGAAGAGAGCGTAAAACTGGCCTCTGTTCTCATGAAAATGGGTGTTGATCTTTTAGACTGTTCTTCAGGTGGCAACATAGCTAGCGCTGTTATCCCCTTCAGTCCCGGATATCAGGTGCATCTGTCCGAAGCAGTTCGAAAATGCGGCATATTAACAGGTGCGGTTGGATTAATTACTACTGCAGCCCAGGCAGAATCGATTCTGCAGGAAGGGAAAGCTGATATTATTCTCCTTGGAAGGGAGTTGCTCAGAAATCCATATTTCCCTTTGCAGGCTGCAAAGGAACTTGGGGATGATACAAACTGGCCTTTACAGTACATCAGAGCAAAATAGATCCAAATCCCTGTTTTTGCATAAGGGCTGTCATTTACTTGTTAAATGCCAGAATCCGCACACTTTGCATTTGTATGCCGAGAGTTCCTTTATCCATTTTGTCTCCTGAAGATATTCTATCGATTTTTTGGCCTCATCAAGTGAATCGTACATCTTCTTTTTGCAGGAGGGCCCCAATGGCTCTATCTTTCTGATATGCGACTGTTTCGGTTTCATTCTGAATTGATCTGATCATTTCAACATTTTCTCAAAAACTGATTCCCCTGCTTCACACTGATCAAAATGATAACTCTTGCTTATCTGTGCGATTCTATTCAACCCAATCTGAAATATTGACGCTAAATATACCTAATCCGGACAGAATTATACGTTTTGGATTGTAGAATTTTACGTTTTGCAAGGCTTTTAGTATTGCCTGAAAAATCAAAAATTTCAAGGCTGCTGTTTCCTGTTAATTTCTTAACTATGCAATAATTACTCAATGATAATCGCGAATGGAATTGTACCGGGATATTTGGTATATTTATAACCTCTCTCTTACTTTTTTGAAATGAAACAACGAAATTCTTTATACCTTTTTGGTATCACCCTTGTTGCCACTTTGGGAGGATTGCTGTTTGGATACGACACTGCTGTTATATCGGGAGCGGAGAAGTCGATACAGGCCTATCTTATTAACGGTCTGGGATTAAACTCCTGGATTCATGGTGCTACGGTATCGAGTGCCTTATTAGGCTGTATTATAGGAGGAAGCATTTCCGGCTGGATTGCCTCAGGCATTGGCCGTAAAAAAGCACTTTTCATCGCGGCTCTGTTGTTTTTCCTTACTGCACTCGGATCAGGAAATCCTGAGTTTCTGTTTTTCACAAAAGGCCATGCTTCAATCGGGGTATTGCTTATGTTCAATTTTTACAGGATCCTGGGAGGAATCGGAGTTGGACTGGCGTCAGCAGTGTGCCCGATGTATATTAGTGAGATAGCTCCTGCCGATATCAGGGGTAAGCTGGTTTCAATTAACCAGTTTGCAATTGTATTCGGAATTCTGGTGGTCTATTTTATTAACTGGGGCATAGCAAAAGGACAGTCTTTGGAATGGATCAACAGCACTGGCTGGAGATGGATGTTTATCTCAGGATCAGTGCCCGCAGGGATATTCGCAATCCTGCTGTTTTTTGTACCTGAAACTCCCCGATATCTCGCTCTTAGAGGCAGAGAGGCTGAGGCATTAAACGTCCTTAAGAAAATAAACGGACCGGAACATGCCAGGGAAATTCTAAAGGAAATTGAACTGACAGTTGAGAAATCATCAGGTAAACTATTCGACTATGGCAGGACCATTATAATAATAGGCATATTACTGGCTGTATTTCAACAATTTGTGGGAATAAATGTTGCAATGTATTATGCTCCCAGGATTTTTGAAAGTATGGGTGCGGCCAAAGATGCTTCAATGCTGCAGAGCGTTGTTATGGGAATTGTAAATTCTATATTTACGGTAATAGCTATTCTGACGGTTGATAAATGGGGCAGAAAACCTCTTTTGTATATGGGTTCCGTTGGCATGGCCATCGGTATGTTTGCAATAGGCATCCTTGCTTTTTTTAAAATTATTGGCATACTGACACTGGTATTTATAATTATTTATACAGCCTCTTTTACAATGTCGTGGGGTCCTGTTTGCTGGGTACTGATCTCTGAAATATTCCCGAATAAAATACGGGGAAAAGCTGTAGCAATAGCCGTTGCAGCTATGTGGGCAGCCAATTTTCTTGTATCTTCCACCTATCCTGCAATGATGGAAATCAGCAGCGGAGGCACATATTGTGTATATGGGATTATGAGCCTACTCTCATTCATATTTGTCTGGAAAATGATTCCGGAAACAAAAAACAAAACTCTCGAGGAAATTGAAACTCTATGGAAAAAGAGATAGGACAAAAGAAAAGATAATAAGGAAGATTATGAAGCGAAGCGAAGTCAATTCAATAATAATTGAGGCGAAGAATTTTTTCGCTGCCCATCAGTTTATGCTGCCTGAATGGGCTCACTGGTCACCTGCCAAATGGAAGGGGACTTCCGTAATGTGTTCCGGGATTATTGAGAACAAACTTGGATGGGATATAACCGATTTCGGAAGCGGTGACTTTTATAAAAACGGGTTGACTCTTTTTACCATCAGGAACGGAAACTGGCATAAAAAGGATAAGATCTATTGTGAAAAGATAATGATTGCAGAAGAGGAACAGGTTACTCCGATGCATTTTCACTGGAACAAAACAGAAGATATAATAAACCGGGGAGGAGGAATCCTTGTTATGGAACTTTTCACCTCAACTCCTGATGACGAACTGTCGTATGACCCTTTAACAGTTAGTATTGATGGCGTTCTTATAAATGTAAACGCCGGGGAACCTCTTCTTCTGAATCCTGGTCAGAGTATTTGCCTCACTCCCCGTTTGTATCACCGGTTTTATGGTGAAAAAGGCAGGGGAAAGGTTCTTATCGGGGAAGTCAGCATGGTCAACGATGACGACTGCGATAACAGATTTTATGACAAAGTCGGTCGATTTCCCGAAATTGACGAAGATGCAGAACCTGTTCATCTCCTTGTAACTGATTATTTAAAATATTTATGACCTGCTTTAATTTGATTTTTTAAAAAATACAAACACTATGAAGAATTTATTTTTAGGACTTATTGCACTTTTAACAATTGCTTCCTGTACCGGAGGCTCAAAGAATTCTACTACTGCCAGCGAGTGTAGCTATAACAAGGACTCAATGGTTGTGGTTATGCGCTTTGAACGAAAGATCAAACCCGAAAAGGTTTCATTTTTTAAACAGTCATTCGATGCATGCAAGGCTGAAGTCCTTGCGAAAGAACCGGGTTGCCTCGACTATTCACTGTTCCAGTCGTATCACGACAGTACGATGTTTTGCCTCACAGAAGCCTGGGCAACAAAAGGCGACCACAATGCTCATATGCTATTGGAACATACAAAAAAGCATATAGCAGAGTCAAAGGGTATCAGTGATACGACTTTTAAATCCACCACTAACTATGTGTACTGGATTTGCCCCGGAGCTAACCCGAAACAATAAAGAAACTGCAATAAAAACTTTGAATAAGCAGTCAGATGATTGCTTATTCAAAAAAAGCCTGCTAAGGTCCGGCTTGTTAATAAAAACGATTCCTGTTTCTCACAGAGATCCCTATCACCTTGTTTTTCATTTCCGAGTCGGCCGAAGCAACAGGAGATAGGTTTGACATTCCCATTCCATACTGGGCAGAGATCAGTATGCCTCTTATATTAACTCCTGCTCCGAATATAAGTCCGGCATCAAAAGATCTCATATCATCATTTTTGCCTGATCCGTAATTTATGCTCTTCAGTTCGCCGGCACCCACTATTTTGTAGCCTGAAATTCCAAAGGCAATATAACCTCCTGAAAACACGGTAACTTTAAATGCATCCGAACCTATACTGTAAGCAGCAGTAAGAGGCATCTCAAGAAAAATCGGAGAGATGGAATAAGATACATTATCAATTTCGTAATCGGTACCCTTGGCTGAAAACAGCAGTGTTGGTAAAAGAGAAAAATTGTCGGTAACAGGGAGTTCAAGCGAGGCGCCAAAATGAAAACTTACAGGCGTGTCAGTATCGTAGCTAACACCATTGACTTTAACACTCATAGTTGCCAGGTTCATCCCGAAAACATATTCAGGCTTGACCTGCCCGTTCACGACCGTAACATAAGACATCAGGAACACTGCCGGTATATATTTAAGGATCTTTTTCATTCGCATATCTTTTAACCTGAATAAAGGTATTCCTGAATGCTTACGTTTAGTATTGCACCTTAAGATTCCTTCATTATTATTCAAAGTTACACAATACAGGAACCTGTGTCAATAATATTTTAGCGTTGAAACAAAATATAATAGAGCTATTCCGGGATATTTCCTAAATAGTACACCAGACAAAAATCAAAAACTTGTTCCTACTTTTCCCCTGCGATGTCGAATATCTTTATCTCAAGTGGTTTGCTTGTCATATTGCCAATCTTTTCGCCGAATTCTTTAAAATAAGTAGTGGCAAAATGATTGTCAATTGCAGCCTGGTTCTTATATCTTTCTACAAAAATGAAATTTGTCTTTTCATATGGATCCTGGTACATCATATAACCAGTACATCCCTCTTCCTTATTAGAGTTTGTAATCATCTCCTGTGCCGCTGCAATAAAATCTGCTTCGCTTCCCGGCTTTATAAAGACTTTTGCATTTATCATCTTCTGATAGTCGGGAGCCTGAACAGCTGCTTCAGGTGTGACCGGAGATACAGTTGCCTTTGGTTTGCATGCAAATCCAAATGCGAAAAGCAGTGTTGCGATGAATAGGATCTTTGTTTTCATTTTTAATGATGTTATTGGTTCTTCGTAAATATTATGATTCCGGTTTCAATGTCGTTTAGTTAAGCCCGGGTAATCAGTTTCTTACTCCCACATTTTACCCCCTGCCCCTCAGGGGGTGTTCTTAAATCCCCCCTTGGGGGGTTGGGGGGTAAAAACACAAGAATAGTAGAGTGGTCCCTGTGGTAAAATATTCTTTTCATGTTTGGTAATAATATTCCTTAACTAAACGCCATTGATTCCGGTTTAATAAATCTTTTGTGTCCTGCGGGTCAGATGCATCTGATAATTTCCTGATAATGCAGTACTGTTGACTTTCCTGCCTGGTTTTTGCTTACGGCTATCATTGCCTTTGCCAGTTTATCAACAGGCATACTCCTGTACTTTTTTGATGAGCCTCCCAACAACGGATCTATTACTTTCACGACTTTTGAAGCAATTTTCTCTGCAAATCTGAATTCCTTCCTGTCACCGATAAGCATTCCCGGCCTGAAATGAAAAATCCTCCCCGGGAAGAACTCTTCAGTACCTTTTTCCATTTCGGCTTTTGTCTTCAGATAGAATCCCCCCTTCATGCTCGATCCTACGCTTGATACATTCAACATGGTTTTAACACCATTCCCGGAGGCAATCCTTGCAAAAGCCACCGGCAGATCCCTGTCAATACGCTGTTGTTCCTTCTGGCTTCCTGCCTGCTTTATAGTTGTTCCCAGGGCATTGAACAGAACATCTCCCTGAATGTCGGCACCGAGGGCATCAATGTCATTCATGGGAGAAACAAATTCTTTAAGCTTTGGATTAATTATCCCGGTTGGTTTCCTGACGAAGATCCTCGCTTCCGAAAAATCGTCATCACTTAGAATTTCATTCAAAATCAGATTCCCAACCAGGCCGGTTGCTCCAATTATAATTGCTTTCATTTTTCAGTTCCCAAGGTTAAACACGAGTCCTCCGCCAAGGCTGAACTGGTAAAAGGTAGAGTACCCTGAAACTCCTGCCCCGGTACCACCTGTCCCAAAATAAACTCCTCCTCCCACAGCCTGAACTGCTGACAGAAGAGCAGCCTGGATTTTTATACCCACTTTTTCAGTGGCCCATATATTGATACCCGTTTTTGCGCCCCAGGCAAATTTTGTTGTGCCGTGTGAATTTCCATTCTCGGGATTTTCAATATTATATACAGCCATTCCTGCCTGAAAGCCTGCAAATGGCTCAACTTTAGGATTCACCCTGAAATACTGGTTTGCTCCGATGAAGATATAATTGTGAGCCATGTCGAAATTGGTCCGCTTGTCTCCGGTTAATGTATAATAAGTCATTGGTGCCTTGGAGTCGAGACGGAGGTAAGAAATTTCAAAACCCTTATTTGGAAAAGCCAAATATTCGAGTCCTCCCCCATATTGAAAACCACCATTCACCGCACCATTAAAATAGGAAGTGTTCGAATAATATGAATCCACATGGTTATCATCAAATGCATAAGTTCCATAAACATTGATACGCAAAGCAGACTCACCGTAAGCGGCATGCTGAACATTCCTGGTCTGCTGAAAGTTCTGCGTCTGTTGGAAACTCTGGGCAAAAACACAGCTGCCGGTAAATAGTATAAGAATCGTGAGTAACTTTTTCATAATGGAGGTTTAATAATTTCAATTGTGTCCGATAATGCGAATATTAAGTGGTCAGAAATACTTTTCATATTCATTATTCAGCAAATATAAATAAATAATACCCAAGTGGGGATTTTATAAAGGAAGGAGAGGAGACAAAAACACCTTTTAATTTAATGGCGTTTAGTTAAGGAATATATTCAGACATCCGAGACTGCCGCAAACTAAACCGCGACTGTTTCATAAATCAATCTTAAATCTGTAAAAGGGAAGCAGGTTTCTGTTTGGTTTAAAAAGGAGCATAGTTTTCTTACTGCTTGATTTGCCCTGGGAGTGGATA
>CAIMVD010000218.1 GCA_903844815.1 uncultured Bacteroidota bacterium
ACGTTACAGGGAATCGGCCCAGTTGTACTACAAAGGTCAACCTGATTTTGAGATCATATTAGCACTGATCAAAGAGAACATTCATAAGTTTTAAAATTATTATCGAATTCCATTATCTCAACCTGGCCTTTCTCTCTGCCAATAATGGGATAAGAATCCTTCTATAATTATCAAGTTTAAATGGTTTCAGATAATTATTTTATAGATATCACTTATTTTATATAAAATAATCGTGTATTCTTATCAGGATATAAAAATATTACAAGATACCCTGGAAATGTTGAAATGGGAGGATTATTCCAACAGAGATATCGGAGGAATATTAGAGAGTAATAGTATAAACCAATTCAATTTTTATATTTAATTTTAATATTATACACTTATCTAGCACCATTGGCCAAGACGGAAGTTGAGCACACGAAACATCCCTCGCATCTCCGATTTCCTGAATTTGCCTTAGTAGTTGATCCAACCAATTAACTTCGATCTTAGCATACCAGCAATCTGATAAATGTTAAAATGAGACATACGTTGAATCTTAACCTTATTCATTGTCACACTCACAATTTTCTTTCTGTATGGGGTATGAAGTGATTTTTACCGAAAGGTGGCAGAATACTTATTATCTATATATTTTATCTAGAATCATTCTGAATTAAAAATTTGGTTAATGTTTTTTTAAATAAATACTAACGAAAGGAGAAATATTACTAACTTAGGTAGAATTAATGTCTGCATTTTTGGAATTTAATTGAGATAAAATGAAATCAAGATTATTTCTAATCGTTGAATAACTTATTAAGTATTTACTGTCATTTCTTAAGCATAAGTTGCATGATCTTTATTATCAGAGTGGCATTGGTTACCAATTTGATCTTACTTATAAACTTGATTTAATATGAAGAAATTTTTAATTTTTTCGTTATTTCTTTGCCTTTTTCAATGCAAAAAAGAAGAAATTAAGCCCTCATCCAACATTGTACTTTATAATCAACCTCTTTCTGTTATTAAAGCAAACATTATAGGATCATGGCAATTATGTTTTACAAAAGGAGGATATTGTGCTGTTTGTCCTCCTGTAAAAAATGGTTATATTTTTTATGATTTTTTTAAAAATGATCGAGTAATTTATAGAGATACCAGTTTTATATTCGCCGATACTACAATCAATTGGGCATATTTAAGGGATACTTTTGGAGACAATACATACATACTTACTTTTTTTGATAAAGCTTCTTTTCCTCATAATTATATAATTGATAGAATTTTAAATGATACTTTATTAATCATGGATAATTCATTTGATTATACCACATATTATCTAATTAGATCCTATTAATTAACTTTATCTGTAGACCTATGAAAAACTATTTTTTAAAAATCCAACTGCTCTTTTTTTTTGTGCATATTGCTTTAGGTTTATCTAGCCAAACTTTAGATACTTCTGAAGTTCATAGAGATGCAAAAGGGAAAGTAATTTTCGCTCGCTTTAAAGAGCAAAAAGCTGGTAAGGGTATTTAACAAAATGATATAGAAACTCTCAAAGCTATTTTAAATACTAGTAATAATGACGAATTTCGTATTGTACGAACAACAGGTGATGAAATAAAGGGATTTACTCATAAACTTTATCAACAGTATTATAAGGGTATCAAAGTTGATAATGCAGAATATTTTGTTCATAGTAATAATGGTAGCATTAGTTCGATAAATGGAGACTTTCAAGTAATTAATACATCTATAACTCCATCAATTACTGAAAATGAAGCCATTGAAGTCGCTAAAAATTTTGTACATGCTAAAAAATATAAATGGGAAGATGTTGATCTGGAACGTTTTGTAAAAGAAAATACAAAAAATCCAGAAGCTACCTTTTATCCTAAAGGAGAATTGGTAATTAGCAGAAACTACTTGAAAAGTGGTGAAAAAAATTGTTTGAGCTGGAAATTTACTATTTCTGCCTTAATACCATATAAAGAAGAGCTTATTTATGTTGATGCCATATCCGGCGAAGTAATAAATCAAGTTAGTTTGATTTATGATGATAATGCTACTGGTTCAGCTCAGACTCAATACTCTGGTACTAAAGCAATTATTACAAATAGAGTCAGTGATAGTGATTTTCGTTTAAACGAATCAAGGAACAATGTTTCGATTCAAACATTAAATATGCAAAGGCAACTATCTCCTGGATCATCAGTTCCTTTTTCTGATAATGATAATAGTTGGACCGCTACCGAATATAATAATCAGTACCATGATCAAGCTGCGCTAGATGCACATTGGGCAAACGAAATCGTACTTGATTACTGGAAAAATATACGGAAGCGAAATAGCATTAATGGGTCAGGTATGGCAATATTAAGCTATGTTCATTGGGACCTAAATTATAATAACGCTAAATGGGATGGAACGAATAATATAATATTATATGGTGACGGAGATGGGATAACATTTAGACCTCTCGTTTCTTTAGATGTAGCTGCTCATGAATTTGGACATGGAATATGTCAATATACTGCAGGATTAGTGAATGGAGCAGTCGAATCAGCTGCGATAAATGAAGGTTTCAGTGATATCTGGGGCGCTGTTATTGAAGGTTGGGCGGCTCCAACTAAACAAAAATGGTTTTCTGGTGAAGATATTGTACTTAGTTCACCAGGTTACCTGCGAAGCATGAGCAATCCCCATGATGGGTTGGAGGGGAAGGTAGATACATACAATGGAACGTATTGGTACAGTGGCACAGATGCAAATACCTATTCGCATACAAATTTGGGAGTCTTAAATCATTGGTTCTACTTACTATCAGAAGGAGGGACTGGTTGGAATAATGGATTGACATCGCATGCTCCTGTAGGTAGTGGATATAACTGGGCCGTAGGTTCCATTGGAATAAATGATGCTGCACGGTTAGCCTATATCACAGAAGCTCATTATTTAAATTCTACTGCAAACTATGCAACTTTAAGAACCCAAAGCATAACTGCAGCAGCGGACACTTTTGGAGTAAATTCTGCTCAGTTAATTTCTGCCACAAATGCTTGGTATGCTGTAGGAGTAGGCAATAGATTTCAATATGCCTCGAATATTAACGTCACTGGTAATTTTCTTATTTGCAGTTCTGGAGCTCAATACACTGTCAACAATCCCCCACCTCAAACAACTATAACATGGACATGCAGCAACAATATTCAACGAGTTTCCAATCAGGGAACAAATCCTTGTACATTTCAATCTCTAGGAGGAAATGGTTCTGGCTGGATTGAAGCTACTTTGACAATTGGAACATCTGTCACAACACTGCCGAGGAAAGATGTATGGGTTGGCAGATTTGAAAGTACAGTGGTTACCGGTCAGGCAGCAGTTTGCCCAGGAAATTTATATACATATACTGCTCAAGTACCTGGTGGACATAATCCAAATTACTCATATTCATGGACTTACCCTAGCAACTGGATTTTCTACACACAATACGATAATGTTCTGAGACTGCAAACTCCTTTATATAATCCAATTTATGGAACGGTTAGAGTTGCAATTACAAATTGCTGGGGGACATCAGGATATTCTGGCATTACTGTTTATCCCGGAAGCGGCTGCCCTCGCTATTTCACAATTTTCCCAAATCCTGCATCAGATAATATTACGATAACCCTCGTTGATAACTCCGAAAGCATTAGCGATACGACATATCATAGTCAGAATGTTGCAGAAAGTAGCACACAGAATAATTTTACTGTAAGAATCTACAATAGACATGGCAGTTTGATTTCAATATCTAAAAGATCAGGTACTAGTTTTACTGTACCATTAACTAACATGCGTGATGGGACTTATGTTATTGAATTAAGTGATGGTAAATCAAGTTCAACTCAAACATTGATTGTAAATAAAAAATAATTTTTTTGATGATCATCTTATCCTTGTAAAAAGTGAGGGTCGCATTTTTGAGCGACCCTCACTTTTTTAATGCACTCATAATTAATGGATCGACAAAGTAGCAACAAAAGATATGTGATTATCAAAGTATCGATTTCGAAAAATCTTCTTTAGGGTAAATCACCCATCAAATTGCTTAAACAATAATATTGAAACCTGATTATTGAAAGTTAGATATAAATCTTGTATTTACTTGAGACTGATGTGAGTGTAGGGTGATTAAAGATAATCTCCTATAAACAACTACCTGTTATAATCGTATTCAAGAGCTTGTATCAAGTATTGGCGACATGTCTAAGCCTAAGAAATTAAATGAATAACAGGCAATTTATCAATAATCTATTCGGCAGATCTAAAGTATCATTCTATTTAAAATTATGAAAAAGAAAGGTTTTCAGATCTACCCGAGTCGCTAAAATTAGTCTTTCCCTGGCAAATGCTCTTCCTGATCCTGATTTAAGGTATTTCTCAAATTCGTAAGCTTTATATTTATCGGTGAATGCAGTATACCCTTGAGATAAACAAGAAGTCTTTCTTTTGTTTAAGTATTCTCACCTTTCGAGTGACGATGCAAACGGTCATCCAGATCAGATGTACAACCTATATAATCAGTGTTATCCGAACACTTTAAAATTTAAATATACCACATAAGCACAGCGATATCATTTTTTTCGTGTTCCTAAGCACAGAAGCCCGAATTCCAAACTAAAGATAAAAAGAATTTAAAATTTTTATTCCGGACAGCAAGTTTGATATTGGGTAAAATACTTTTTTAGGACAAGACTGTTAACGAAAGATCTGATTATGATAATGAGCCCTTCTACGCGACCAACTACGCTAAGCTTCGTTGGTTGAAGAAAGCTTCGGATGGAGAAGGTGTGGCCCAGCTGGGCTCTAACCAGCGACCCCCCTGAATTATGAGTCAGGTGTAGTGTAGATGATAATAAATACTTATTTTCTATAAAATAATCATGATCCGGATTTCCTAGAAATATTGAAATGGGCGGATTATTCCAACAGAGATAATGGAGGAATATTAGAGAGTAATAGTATAAACCAATTCAATTTTTATATTTAATTTTAATAGTATACAATTATCTAGCAATCACTTGATTTTAAAATGCCAATATCCAAACACAATAAACAAGTTAAAGTGCATGCTCGGCGCTCGAAACAAAAAAGACTTTCAACTTAATATACCATGATATTTAAGTCCCTGCTCCCATTTGACTCAGATAACGCGCCGAAATCCACGAGATACTGCTAAGTGACAAATTCGTTATATCCTGACAGTTTTCTTTACCATGATTTAATTTCAGCACGCACTTTAACACAGACAGTTAAGTCAATTGCTATTGTCAGCCCTCATAGATTTGTAACAATTTATACAATATAATGCTAAAATTTAAATCAACTTATCAAGCTTTCGGCACCCTGACTAATCCTGCTACCGTGATAGAGCCAGTGTAGACGCAGACATCAACTCATATAAACTGGCAACTTATAGGTGCAAGTAGCGCCTGACTACATATATCAAATTTAAGAGGATGCCTTATTTATTTTATTTCTTTTAAGAAGCTTCTAAATAACTAATCTCAGTGAATCAGAGACTATGTGAATGAGGTTTATTAAAATACCGAAAATAAATATTTAAGTTTCATATGTTTTGTCACAACCAATATGTAAATTTACTATGCAATACAGTTATAACAATAAAATACTGATAATATGGGTAAATAATTATATCCTGTATTGGACAAGTTTAAATTCAATTAATGACATTGTCTGGGAGTAATTCCTATTGTTAACTCTCTAAATCATAACAATAAAAAACCCCAATCCTCCATCTGGCTTCGAAATCGACTTTGGGTTGAGGCTGTCAAATTAATACAAAATAAATTTAACAATACAAAGATGATGAAAACAACGAGAATTATTTCAATGATCCTATTCTTTTTACTTTTCATAAATTCTGTAAAAGCACAGATAAATGAAGATAATTGGGAATATCCCATAAAACCTGGTCAACCAGAATGGAAAAATCTAAAATCAAAACAAGAAATGACAAACAATTGTCAAATACCTACCAATTATCTAACAAAAATGACTACTGACAGACTAATTAAATTATGTTTAGATTATCCTCTCTTGCCAGATATCTTTTTTTATGATAATTTGAAAGAAGGATTTGAGACAAAAATTAGCTCCTTCAACGGATTTAAAGAACTTTTACTCCGAAAGGATCTAAGTGCTGTTTTAATTAAGAAATATATTGATATGCAACCCCATCTAATATGGAGCACAGATTTAAATGAAAGTAATAATACATTTAAATTCATATTCATTGAATTATTATTAATACAGCCATCATTTATTGCACAACTTTCAGAAATGCAAAAAAAAGATATTCTCTCAGATGTACTCAAGAAATACGCTTATAAAAAAGAAATTCCAGAAGCATATTCTATTTTTAATCTTAAAATATCACTTTTTATAATGCAATGTCGTTGACTTAAGGAATGAAGATAAAAATTGTTCTTTGAAATAGTAGAGTATAGAGTATGTTTATTATATTAGGGGTATAATATAGGCCT
>CAIMVD010000219.1 GCA_903844815.1 uncultured Bacteroidota bacterium
AATCAATGTCGTTTAGTTAAGCCCGGGTAATCAGTTTCTTACTCCCCCATTTTAACCCCCTGCCCCCCAGGGGGGGTGTTCTTAAATCCCCCCTTGGGGGGTTGGGGGGTAAAAACACAAGAATAGTAGAGTGGTCCCTGTGGTAAAATATTCTTTTCTTGTTTGGTAATAATATTCCTTAACTAAACGCCATTGAAATATAAATGTTCATTAATTTTTCCCATTTGAATTGCCGGATTTGCCACGAAGGGGTTTAATTTATATTGAAATCAAACGCATCAGTAGCATTGCAGTATTTCGAATCGGGAATATGTATTCAATAGTATTCTGCTTTAAAAATATAACTTAAAAATTCTATATTTGTTTATGGTACATCTAGTCGCATTTTCAACTAAAATAATATACAAATGACTAAAAATGAAATATTAACTAACACTGGATATCAGACTGTTATCGGAGACTTCCCGAAGGTTGGAATACGTCCCACCATTGATGGCAGGATGCGTGGTGTAAGGGAGTCTCTCGAAGATCAGACAATGAACATGGCAAAAAATGCCGCAAAGCTCATTTCCTCAAATCTTAGATATCCGAACGGGAAACCCGTTGAATGCGTTATTGCTGATACTTGCATCGGTGGTGTTGCCGAGGCTGCAATGTGTGCCGAAAAATTTGCTAAAACAGGGGTCGGTGTAAGCCTGACTGTCACGCCCTGCTGGTGCTATGGAAGCGAAACAATCGATATGAATCCCGATACTCCGAAAGCCATTTGGGGTTTTAACGGTACCGAACGTCCGGGAGCCGTGTATCTGGCAGCAGCTCTTGCAGGTCATAATATGAAGGGTCTTCCTGCTTTCGGCATCTATGGTCGTGACGTCCAGGATTCTGACGATCAGTCAATACCTGAAGATGTTAAGGAAAAGATACTGAGGTTTGTAAAGGCAGGACTTGCAGTTTCATATATGAAAGGCAAATCATATCTTTCAATGGGTTCGGTTTCGATGGGAATAGCCGGATCAATTGTTCGTGAGGATTTCTTCCAGGAATACCTCGGTATGAGGAATGAATATGTCGACATGAGTGAATTCAACCGCAGGCTCGGGGAAGGCATATACGATCATGATGAATTCGCCAGCGCGCTGGAGTGGACAAATATCCATTGCAAGGAAGGAAAGGACATCAATTCCACTCCTAAAAGCAGGGAACAGAAGGACAGGGAATGGGAAACAGTTGTAAAGATGGCACTCATTGCCCGTGACCTGATGGTTGGTAATCCGGAATTAAAAAAGCTTGGTTTCGGCGAAGAGGCTCTTGGCCATAATGCAATTCTTTCGGGATTCCAGGGACAGCGCCAGTGGACCGACCATATGCCCAACGGAGATTTTCTTGAAGCTATCCTGTGCTCATCATTCGACTGGAATGGAATAAGACCTCCTTATCTTGTTGCTACCGAGAATGATGCAATGAATGGAGTACCTATGTTGTTTGGGTACCTTCTTACAAATACTGCCCAGATGTTTTCCGATATCCGCACATATTGGAGCCCCGATGCGGTTGAAAGAGTAACAGGAACAAAACTGGAAGGTCTCGCTGCCAACGGAATTATCCACCTCATTAATTCCGGAGCTTCTGCTCTCGATTTTTCCGGAAGGCAGACTAATAATGGGGATTCCTGCATAAAACCATTCTGGGAAATAACGGGGAAAGATGCGGAAGCATGTCTCGAGGCAACACAATGGCCGCCTGCCGATACAGGCTATTTCAGGGGAGGTGGCTTCTCATCACAGTTTGATACAAAAGGTACAATGCCTGTTACAATATCGAGGATAAACCTCGTCAAGGGGATAGGACCCGTTCTCCAGCTCGCTGAGGGATGGACAGTAGAGCTTCCTGAAAAAATGAATAAGATCCTCACAGACAGGACCAGCCCAACCTGGCCGACAACCTGGTTTGCACCAAGACTTACTGGAACAGGTCCGTTCAAGGATGTTTATTCTGTAATGGCGAATTGGGGCGCGAATCACAGCGCATCGAGTTATGGCCATATCGGCGCCGATCTTATAACCCTCGCATCACTTCTCAGGATACCTGTCAGTATGCATAATCTTGACGATGAAAAGATCTTCCGTCCAAGCTCCTGGAATGCCTTCGGCATGGATAAGGAAGGATCGGATTACAGGGCCTGTCAGACTTACGGGGCATTGTACAAATAGTGTGTAAATGTCTGCCATAAAGCGACTGGCCGGACAAACAGCCATATACGGTATTCCCAGTATCCTTGGAAGGGTACTGGGATATCTTCTTGTGCCCCTTTATACGAAGATGTTTTTGCCCGATGCGTACGGAACTGTAAACGTGTTTTACGCATACGCATCACTACTAAAGATTATTCTGACCTATGGCATGGAGACAGCCTTCTTCCGTTTTTCCGAGCAGGAAAAGAATGGGGAAAAGGATAAGGTTTTCAGCACGGCCATTGTGTCTCTTTTTATCACGTCCGTGATATTCCTGTTGCTGATTTCTGTATTCTCAGGTTCTGTAGCAAAATGGATCGATTACCCCGATGCCCGCAACTACGTCGTATGGTTTGCCTGGATTCTGACACTCGATGCTCTCTCTGCTATTCCCTTCGCACGACTTCGTGCACAAAATAAGGCAAAACTGTTTGCATCAATAAATCTTACAGGAATAATAATCAACATCGGGCTCAACCTGTTCTTCATCCTCCTGTGTCCGTATCTCCTGGAGCACAATGCGAATAATCTCGTTTCCGTAGCAATAGGGCTGGTCTACCGACCCGACTGGGGAATTGAATACATTTTCATCTCAAATCTGGTTGCAAGCGCCGTAACACTCATACTTCTTCTTCCGGGGATGTTTTCAGTGAAATGGAAGATCCACCCCGATCTTTGGAAAAAAATGCTTTTCTATGCTTTCCCCCTGCTTTTTGCGGGTATGGCTGGCATTGTAAACGAGACCTTCGACAGGCTTCTGCTAAGATATCTTCTCCCGGGAACCCCGGAAGAAGCATCTTTTCAGGTAGGGATTTATGCCGCCTGCTATAAAATTTCCATCCTGATGACAATATTCATTCAGGCATATAAATATGCTGCAGAACCCTTCTTTTTTGCTCAGGCAAAGGAATCAAATGCAAAAGAGACCTACAGGACTATTATGAACTATTTTATTATAGTAGTCTCTGTAATCTTTCTTGGAACCATGCTTTACCTTGACGATATTATCCTTCCTCTGTTTCTTCGCAGAAAAGAATACTGGGAAGGACGGGGAGTCATTCCCATTCTCATGATGGCCAACCTCTTTCTTGGGGTGTACTATAATTTGTCGATATGGTATAAACTTACCGGCAAAACATCATGGGGTGCATGGCTCTCACTCATTGGAGCTGTAATTACACTTGGACTCAACTTTTTATGGATACCCCTGTCGCCTGACCATCTGATTTTCAGTTATTACGGCTCAGCATGGGCAACATTTATCTGTTATGGAGCCATGATGATACTCTCTTACATTATAGGGCAAAAATACTTTCCGGTGAATTACGATCTGCCAAGGTTCTTTGGTTACCTCGGCCTGTCGGTGCTGCTTTATTTCATCAGCACCAAAATTGTAACAAATAATACAATTCTGAGCCTCCTTTTCCGAACTATTATTATGGCTGTTTTTGGGGTTGTTGTTCTGGTTGTGGAAAAACCTCTTTTTTTAAAAAAATACTTGCATATAAATAAACAATGAACTTAAAAAATTATGGAAGAACAGCAGGAAAACAAAAGAATTGAAATTGACAATGATATCCTGAAAAACCTGAATACAATCCGGAAATGGACTATGTTTATCTCAATTACGGGATTTATTTCCTTTGGGGTAGTCATTTTTTTCGGAATTCTTACAGGCACTTTTCTGTCGGTCTTCAGTTCACCCGATGAAGGACTAAGAATAAAGGAAATTGCAGGTGTTCTGGGATTGCTTGGAATGGTTCTGGTTTACCTTTTTCCGATTCTCTTTCTTTTCAACTTTTCAAAAGAGGCCACAAAGGCAGCACTGGGAAATGACCAGAAAGCCCTTTCGAAAGCATTTAAAAATCTGAAATATTTTTTCGGATCGCTGGGGATCTTTACTATTATTATTCTTGCTGTATATGTTGCTTCTCTTATACTTGCAGGATTTTCAATGTCATTATTAAACTGACGGGGATGAAAACATCAGGTGATATTGTAATTGTTTTTGATTGTGGTGCCACCAATGTGAGGGTAATAGCAATCAACGGAAAAGGTGAAGTTGTGGCTTCGGAATCAAATTCGAACAATACCCGCCCCGACCCATTTAATACTGCTTACAGGATCTGGGATGCAGGGGAGATCTGGAATAAGATGTGCCTTGCCTCTCAAAGCGTTTTAAGCAGGATCGACAAAAACCGTATTGCAGGGATAACTGTAACCACTTTTGGAGTCGACGGAGCATTGTTCGACAAATCAGGAAACATGCTTTATCCCGTTATATCGTGGCAATGCGAAAGGACAATACCCATAATGGCAAATATAGGGAAATATATTCCTGTAAGTAAGCTCTATAGCGAATGCGGAGTTCAGCCTTTCAATTTCAATACAATCAATAAACTTGTCTGGCTTTCCGAAAACAAGCCTGATTTAGTTGAGAAAAGCCATATCTTCCTGTTTATGCCTTCGATTTTTTCATTTTTCCTGACAGGAGAAATGGTTAACGACCTCACAATGGCAGGAACTTCTATGCTTACAAGTCTTGCTTCCCGATCGTTCTCCTCTGACATACTTGGAAAAATCAACTTCCCTGCTGGGAAAATGGGAACACCTGTTGAAGCAGGCACAATTACAGGCAAGGTAAACAGGAAAGCCTCAGTGGAAACAGGTATACCTGAAGGTGTCCCCGTTGTAGCCACCGGACACGATACCCAGTTTGCGATCTTCGGATCAGGAGCCGGAAAGAATCAGCCCGTCCTTAGTTCAGGGACCTGGGAGATCCTTATGGTGAGATCCGGGGGATTCAGCGCAGGAAATGAACAACTGGGTACAGGAATTACCACCGAACTTGATTCATTACCTGGATTATATAACATAGGAAACCAATGGATTGCATCAGGAATGCTCGAATGGGCCCGGAGAAGTTTCTATTCCGGTGCCGGGGATATATCCTATGAGATGATGATAGAAGGGGCCGAAAAGGTTCCTCCCGGCTGCAACGGCGTACGGGTAATCCCAAAATTCTACGAAGAGCTCGATGGAAAGCCAGGGGGACAGATACTCGGACTTACAATGGAATCAACACGCGATGAGATTTATCGTGCAATGCTTGAGGCTTTGGCCGGAAGGCTTGCTGAGGGGAAAAATGCCCTTGAAAAAGCGGGAGGTTTCCTTACTGAGAGCATCATCTGTGTTGGCGGCGGATCAAAAAACAGGTTATGGAACCGTTTAAGGGCCGATGCTTCAGGAGTGCCTCTCAAGATTATCGGGCAAAAAGAGACTACCGTACTGGGAGCTTCGCTTTTTGTCCAGGCAGCCGTCGGCAATGCCTCATCACCCGAAGAGGCAAGGGAAGCAATTGATTATAAGACTGAAATAATAGAACCAACGAATTAGAATACACCTTGTTTTTTGCCCATTAGTCCCTCTTCTGGCGTTATTTCACCCCCCTGCCCCCCAAGGGGGGAGTGAAATCAAAGCTTGAATGATCACCCCCCCTTGGGGTAATGGCGCTAACTTAATGTGTTTATTTATATTTTCGATATTTTCCCTGTTTTGTGCGCCTGACATATTTTCTATTTGGCTTCCTGTTTTGTAGCATCTGTTTTAATATCAATTGCTTCATTTCTTCTACGACCAGTGGACCATCGATTGTATACTCTTCCTTTTTTGTCAATAAGAATATCCTGATTATGCGTATAGAATTGATGAATGAAATCTTCTTTGGGGGAAAAAGGCAAGTCTTTAATGC
>CAIMVD010000220.1 GCA_903844815.1 uncultured Bacteroidota bacterium
ACTGTTCTTGGCGAGTGCCAGGTCCTCAATAAGAAATTTCTCCTGTTTTATCAGCTCCTTATTATATTCAGTCTTTTTTACAAGTTGCTTCTCAAGAAGACTTAATTTGGCAGGAATATAACCCTGTTCGAGATAATCCTTCATTTGCTTCCATACCTTTTGAAACTGAGAATAGATACTCTGCATCTCCCCAAGAGAAATATCTGGCGGAGATTTATGAAATTTTACAACTTCAATCCAGTCTGTATTTTCATCAAATTCACTGGTAGTTTGAATTAATGTCAGGTAGTTTTCATAAACACAGGTATTGCTAATCAAAGCAATATTTTCCTTAGCTGAAACAATTGATCCTTCCTTAACAAACAGTTCTCTTATCTCCCCGCCCGATTTAGTTACAAGGGTTACTGGTGGATTTTGAGTTGTAATTATGACAGGAACAGTAACAATTTCTGGATTTTTAATAAAGTAACTTCCGACCAACAGGATTAGAATTATACCAAAGAAGACAAACAATCCCCACTTAAGAAAACTACCAGGAATTTCTGACATCACCTCCTGCAATTCAGGGCTTTGGAGTTCATGTTTATCTAATTCTGGCATACAATTACATCCTATAAAAGAAGTTAATTAAATTTTTGCAGGGAGCAGGGCGCTGGGGGCATGGGGCTGTTTGTGTCATGCTCCATGCTCCATGCTCCATGCTCCATGCCCCTTGCCCCTAGCCACCGAGTTCCAATTGATCCTTCACCAGGTTATAGTATGCACTCTTAAGATCAACCAATTCCCTATGTGTTCCTTTTTCAACAACCGCTCCTTTTTCGAGCACAATTATCTGGTCGGCATTTTTTACAGTGGAAAGGCGGTGTGCAACAACAACCACGGTTTTTCCCATGAAGAAATTTCCAAGGTTCTCCATTATAGTCCTTTCATTCCTTGCATCCAGGGCATTTGTTGCCTCATCGAAGAAAATAAAATCGGGTTCCTTGTAAACCGCCCGGGCAATCAGAATCCTTTGCTTCTGCCCAGTGCTTAATCCATGACCATCATTTCCTATTTTTGTGTTATAACCAAGAGGGAGGTTCTCAATAAAATCTTTTATGTTAGCTGTTTTTGTTGCATTGTCAATTTTCTCTTTATCAGGGATCTCATCTATCAGGCCTATGTTACCTGCAATAGTATCAGAAAAGATAAAACCTTCCTGCATCACCACTCCGCACCTTTTTCTCCATTCAGCCTGACTGAAGCGGGTTAATTGAGTATCGCCAAGAAGAATATCTCCCTTAACAGGATCATAGAAACCAAGCAGCAGTTTTATTAATGTTGTTTTACCGCTGCCGCTAATCCCGACTATGGCCGTTATTTTTTTTGCGGGTATTACAAGCGAAATATTATTCAGAACCTTTTCGGAATTAGGCCCCTCATACTGGAATAACAGATTCCGGATTTCAAGATCCTTATCAGCAGGAATCTCCCTTATTCTGTCATCCTCAGGTTTTTCCTCATCATCCCTATTATGGATCTCACCTAGGCGCTCAAGACTTATGCGGGCATCCTGAGCAGCCTGTGTGAATCCTATAAACTGTTGTATAGGGGCATTTAACTGACCTATAATATATTGAACAGCCATCATCATACCAAGCGTCATCTCCCCGGTAATTACTGCCTTTGCAGAGAGGAATGAGATAAAAATGTCTTTTGCCTGGTTGATGAGTGC